>CAUZRT010000389.1:0-3115 GCA_963582235.1 Lentisphaeria bacterium | reverse complement strand
TACCGGCGGCTGCCGGCATGTTCGTCTATCTGCTCGTCTCCATCGGACTCGGGGCGCGTGAGCCCGTCGAGTTGATACCGGACGTGCTTCGACGAAGGCGTTAGTAAAGATGGGATGCGGGATCACGTGACTCACGTGGGCAGCCGCCCCGGTCCCGGCGGCAGTCATCGCGATGCGCGCTGCCCAGTGTAGTCGAAGCGTTGACGAACGACAAGACGTATTACGCAATACGTCCCGTTTCACAGGAGCACCCAGTCCCGCCGATGCCGGGTCAAGGCATAGGGGAATCCTACCGTACGGTAGGAGCGAACGCGGTTTAATGTGGGAGGCCGCGTTCCCGCGGGCTGACTCTTCAAAGTCTGGCATCGTGTCGCCTGCGGGATCACCGCCGAGGCGGGACTGTCTTCGCGAGCGCGGCCTTCCACATTTCCGGCAATTAAATCCGCGCACTCTCCTGAAACAACTCGTAATCGATCCATTCCTAATCGAGATCAAAAGCGGGGTTAAGAGTGACGTTTCTGCCTGCCAAAACTGGCAGCGCCAGAAAGTTTCTGAACCCCGCCATGTCATCCGACAAGGTCCGCCTCTGGCGGAAACCCTGAACACCCAGGTTCAAACGGCGTCCCTCTCCAGGATCTTCCGATAAAACGCCCAGACGAGCCATGCCAGAAACAGCGTTCGCGCCAGCACAAGAACTATCAGCATGGCCGGTCCGGCCGTCGGTAGCGGCATAACGTGATACACCCAGATCGGCATTTCGAGGAAATTCAGCAGCATCAGCGCGAGCGCCAGCAGCGCGCCCCGTGGCGTCGGAAAGATCATAAGAATGAAGGCCACCGGATAAAGGACAAACTGCGGGCTCCAACCCTTGGAATAGATCAACGCCAGCGTGAACAGAAACGCCGAATAGGGCAGCAGACAATCAGCGGCCGTCGCCGGCACCTTGCGCCAACTGCCGATGAACAGTACAAGGAAGGCGATCCCGGCCAGAGTATAGATGAGCGGCTGCCGCATTCCCGGGAAGACGTCAAGGTTCGGTTGAAACCGGCTGAGCACCCGCCGCACAAGAATCCGGCGTTTTCCGCCCGTCACTGGCCGGCCATCTTCGGCGAAAAAAGGCAGCGCCTCGACCGCCTCCCGAACCTCCGACTCGATGGCAAGCTCCGCATTCGGCGCCGGCACCAGGGCACCGAAAAAGTACTGCTTTTCAATCAACGCCCAGACAGTCTCCCACGGTTGTCGCACACTGTTGGCGCGCAACGGCATGAGCGGCCGCTCCGCGTCGGCGAGAAGAAAGATTCCCCAGACAGCCAGCATCGTCGCGCCGACCGCGAGGCCCAGACGGGTCAGCGAGGCCGATGACCGCCGGCATTTGACGAACGCCGGCAGCAGCACCAGCGGCAGGATTTTAATGGCACCGCCGAGGCCAAGCGCGACGCCGGCGTGGAGCGGCCGATCGTCCAGCCAGGCCTTGATCCCGAACAGCATCGTCAGGAGCGCCAGGCCATCGAAAAATCCCGCTGCCACAAAGGCGGCCGCAAAGCTCACGCAGAAGGCGAGGGCGGCGAACAAGCCGCGATCCCGTCCGGAGCGACGGGCGACGAGGTGGAAGATGAGCCAGGCATTCAAGACGTCAACAATGCCGGTAATCGCCTGCAGGGTGACGCTGTAGGCCTGAAAATGGGGCGCCTCACCGACAGTCCAGAAGATGCCGAGCACCCGGGCAACGGCCAATGACAGATACGGAAATACTGGCGGGTATTCGAGCCAATAGTGGACAAACGGGTAATAGCCCTCGAGAGAAAGGGTCGCGAAGGGATAGTGAAAGCTGCCGAAATCGGAGTATTGCGGGGTAAACCAGAAGCCCGCCATGACCCGCGCAACTCCCAGCATCAGGAGAAGCGTCAGCAGGTCGGCGCCGCATCGCGTGTCTTGTTTCAGGGAATCCATTCCTCTGTCTTCATCAGCGAAATGCGCTCATGGTTGACGATGACACAATAGGTCGGTGTTTCCGTCCATGAGCCGGTATTGATGTACCGAATCCCGTCGACGTAGGTGTCTTCAGCGTAGTGAATGTGGCCACAGGTAACGGCTTGGAAGCCGTTCTCGCGTGCGTATTCTACCGCGTTCATTCGTGTCGCCTGCCGCACGTAGTTGAATAGCGCGCGCCATTTCTTGGCAATGACGGCGACGTGGACCGGGTGCGCGCCTAATGTGATGCGGACGTTGTGGAGGAAGCGAAAGGTCCGGATAAACCACTGATGATGGGTCATGACGGTGTCGAAATAATCGCCATGGGAGATATAAAGGCGCTTGCCGACGGCATGGGATTCCTTAAAAACAATCTTGCCGGTGACCGGCGGCTGGAAATCCGGATCGTGATTTCCGCATAACCAGACGACGGTTGCGCGTTCGGACAACGTCGCCAGTCGATCGAGGACGGCCCGGTCGTCATCGGTAAGCTTACCTTTCGGGTCGTGGATGGTATCGCCGTTCAGGACCAGCGAGCAGTCCGCAGGAATGGCGTCGAGGAACTCGAGAAAACGGTCGCTATGGAAATATTGCGACCCGATGTGGACGTCGCTCACGACTATAGTGTCCATTCAAACTCGGTCTCTCCTGCGTCGGCGATTTTGGGGTATTCGCCGGAAACTTACGGTTGCGCGGACGGCTGCTGTCTGGAAGACAGCTCTAATGAAACAATGGGTTGATTTCCGGCGGGATCTTGGAGGGCTGACCGTCAGCCGACGGAGCGCGAGCCGTAACCCGTCGCCACTAGTTTGGCGTCCATATGAATGTCATTAGCCCCACGATGAATCGCGGGGCTAATGACATTCATATCAACCATTTAAACAGGTTTCCCCGCCGGTGTTGCTTCCGTACATGTTTGGCGCTGTCGGTTTGCCGCGCAGTCGTCTTCATTGCCGCCGATCGCGAACGCTAAACAAGTCCCTGTTTTCTCCCCCGCCAGTCTCATTCCTCCTCCGGATCCCGCAGCGAGCCCTCGATTTGGAATTCGGGAACTTCGGTCGCCCGTTTGAACTCGTCAAGACCGTTCTGGAGCTCGATAATTTTTGGGGCAAGTGCATCCACCTGCGTCTGAATCAGCGCAATC
>CAUZRT010000388.1:0-3118 GCA_963582235.1 Lentisphaeria bacterium | reverse complement strand
TTAGAGGACAGTGCGACGTCGCCGGGGGCGTTTGAACCCGGGCTTCGAGTATCTGAGTAGCGACGCAGAATAGAAAATACACATGTTCGGCACACCGGCTTGCCTTGGCAACAGGTCTACATCCGGACCTGCGCATACCGCAACGTCTCGCCATCATCCCCGATTCCGAAGAGATCCAGAATGTTCGAGGGCAGCGAGCCGCCCCGCTCGGTGGCAGTGAGGAATACGCGCAACGGCTGTCACAGCGGCAGTCGAATCGGTGCGGCCGGTTTCTCGATCGGCAGGAGATGGGTCCCTTTTCAACGGTTTTTCCGCGTCTGCAACGGACGATGTCGGGTAATTGCGAGAACCCGTTGAAACGATGCGTGCATCGTGCCGGCAACACACACCCAGCGATGAATCGCGGGGCTAATGACATTCAATTCGACGCTAAACACGTACGCGTCTTTCGCCGGTAATTGATGTCACCCGGACAGGTCGAAAAAAGTCGGATCCGATGCACTGTGGCGCAACGTGTCGAGGAAGCGGGCGGCGGGGACCCCGTCGATAGCGCGATGGTCGAAGGTCAGGCTGAGTGTCATCGACCGAGTCCTGACCCCTGACCCCTGAAACTTCATCGTCCTTCCCGCATCGGCGGGATCCTTCGTCCTCGATTGCAGTGTTGCCGTCTAAGTTGACTTTCATGGGACTTGTATGCCGTCGTTCGTAAGAGAATGCAGATGAAGAGGGAAGGGGAGTGATATAGAATCGTGCGTATCGAAGTCCAATTCGCGGCGGGGACAGTTGGGCTGCTCGTGAAGAGGTCGTTGGCGTGACACCGGCAAGTAGCGCCGGCACGCCGTGCGGGCGTGGGATGAGAGAAGCAGTCGGCAGGCCCGGGCTTCATCGGAGGTCACCTTTCCGCCGCCCGGTGGGCGGCGGCTACTGTTCGTGCTGGCGGCTACTTCATGCGTTCGGACGGTCGTCAAGACGCGAATGTGGGCGACCGTTTCCCGCTGCCTGGCGGACGGCGGCTACTGTGTGTGCATGGCGGCTACTGTGAGTGCGGCGACTATGGACACATCTCGTGCAAGCCACGGGTCAGGCGGCCAATGCCTTCGGCGGCGGTGGCTTTGTCCAGAGCGCCGTAAGCGACGCGGAGGTAACAGCCGTGGTCCATACCAAAGGTCATACCGGGGATGACGGCGACACCGTATTCCTTAATCAGCCGCTCGACGAGGGTCATATCGTTCTGATTCGTGTGCAGTCGGAGCATGAAATAAAAGGCGCCGAGCGCCGTTGGTACGTCACACAGGTCGCCAAGACCGTCGAGTTTCCCAAGTACAATGGCGCGGACTTTGGACAGCTCGGGTAGCTTGCTTTGCGGATAGGCGGTACCGGCGCGCATGGCGGCAATGGCCGCCGCCTGCGTGGGGACGGGCGGGCAGATGAGAATGGTGTCTTGGATTTTCTTAATGCTCATGAACAGTGTTTCGGGAGCGACCATGTAGCCGATCCGCCAGCTGGCGAAGCCGAACGCCTTCGAGAGCGAATACAATGAGATTGTATGGCTCGCCGCGGGATCGATGCTGCCGGCGGAGAAATGGGCGGCACCTTTATAGGTGAAATATTCGTATGCCTCGTCACTGATGTGATAAATCCCGTTCTCAGCGCATAGGCGATTGACCGCCGTGAGGGCTTCGCGGCTGTAGACGGCACCGCTCGGATTGTTCGGTGATACGGTGACGACCGCCCGCGTCTTTGGTGTCAGCGCGTCGGTGATGGCATCCAGATCGAGCTGATAGTTTTCATCGGTGTCGACGGGCACCGCTTTACAATCTGCGATAGTGATCGCCATTTCATGATTGAAGTAGTACGGTTTCTGAATGATCACTTCATCGCCGGGATCGGCAATGGCCAGGACGGCGTTCATAAATCCCATATTACCGCCGGCCGTGATGACGATGCGGGCATCGGCATCGAGCTGGATGTCATTAAAAGCCGTCAATTTGTCGCGGATCAGGTCATGGAGCGCCGGCAGTCCTTCCACAGCCTGATACTTGTGCATTGCCGGGTCGGCCAGGATCTCAGCCATGGACTCGAAGACGCCGTCGGGCGGCCCGTAATGCACGACCCCCTGGCCGAGCGAAACGGTGCCGGGATTGCTGCGCACGAGATCACCGACAACCGGGATGATCGGCGTCTGCACGGCCTGCATGCGCGCGGATATTGGAATTGCTGTCGATGTATCAACCATAAGGCCGTCACAAGTTCTTCGATTTTCTCGAAATGCAAATAACAGTCCGACCTACGGCGTCGCCCAGATCTCGTCCTCCTCGGGACGGGCGCGTATGCAGCGCCATAATTGCCAGCCGTCCGGCCACAGCTGCTCGAGAAAGAGCCAGTTCTTTCCCTTGGTGTGGATGCCTGCCATCTCGACGTTGCCGTGGGCGTAGAACCGCCCATTATCGGGCGCTAAAAGCAGGTGGAACTGCTCGTCGACCATCTGCTCGCGTAGCAGCGTCTCGTAATAATCGAGCCGCGGCCAGAACCGCTGTTTGTCATGCCGGGCGTATATGACCGCGGTCCGTAGGTCGTAGATCAATATCCGTGAGCGATCCCAGTGCCGGTCGACAAGTTTTATGATATCCGGCGGCGGCGGCTGGGACTCGACGAATTTCTCACGGGTCTTGCCCTGATGCCGGATCGGAAAGGATGCAACGAGGACGGCGGCAAGCAGGACATTGAGAGCGTTGAAAACAGCATATCGCCAGGAATTCGGGTTCAAGCCGCCCGGTCCAGTGACCAGAAGATGCATGGGCGCGATCCAACAGAAGCCCGCGAGCAGGTACTCGCCGCCGATGAACAGTTGCCCGGTCGTCCCGACGGCAGCGGAGATCAGTGCCGCGAAGGCCAGATTATACGACAGTCGCACGGCCAACGGCATGGAGCGGAAGAAATGGATGACCAGCATGAGCACCAACGCCAGAATAAACAGAACCGGCAGAGCAACAGTTCCGGCGCTTTCCGTATGGATGCTGTCGAGGATGGCACGGGGCAGAAAATAGGCCTGGAGGCGGTGGATGCAGAACATGTAATCACCGAGTATCAGCCAGTTGAAAAACGG
Organism: Lentisphaeria bacterium; assembly: GCA_963582235.1. Taxonomy (GTDB): domain Bacteria; phylum Verrucomicrobiota; class Lentisphaeria; order JABSQK01; family CAJWLW01; genus CAUZRT01. The sequence continues at coordinate 12 of CAUZRT010000388.1, read as the reverse complement.
ATAGAGTAGAAG
>CAUZRT010000387.1:0-3124 GCA_963582235.1 Lentisphaeria bacterium | reverse complement strand
AATGGGACTCTGAATTCGATGTCAGAAGTGGACCTCGCCGAGCCATCAGGCAACGGTTGACGCTTCATTACCTACCGCGTGAATAAAACGCCATAAGTAGTCAATACATCAGCATTGCAATATTGACAAGCCCCATCTCCGCGAATCCGTCGCTACGATTGTCGCCATTGTCCGACAGGTATAGCATAGTTATGCCAATCCGGTGACCCGTGCTGGATGAATCGCGCCCGCCTTTCGTTCGCGACCTGGCAGCAGTTCCTTGCCGTTTTTGTCGCTGGCAATAATTTGCCAGTCGATTATTTTCCATCATGCGCAGGCGTTCAATCAAAGCCCTCGCGCTACCTACCTTGGCGTTTCTCCCGGGGACCGGGAGCCTGGGCTGAGGTAGAGGCGCATTTAAGCGCGATGAACCCATATGATTTCCAGGATCTGGTTGCAGGTTTGCTCCGAGGTATGCAGTACCACGTCTCATGGGTGGCACCAGCCGGTCCCGACAAAGGCGTCGATGTAATTTGCCCACATGGATCCACTTGGCATCGGCAAGGGCCGGATAAAGGTTCAAGTAAAGAGGCGCGCCGACAAGATCGCCGTGGGCGAAGTGCGATCATTTCTCGCAGTGCTCGGCGACGAAGACGTCGGGATTTTCGTGACCACGGCTGGGTTCACCACCGAGGCCGAGGCGGAGGCGCGATCGCAGGAACGGCGCAGAATCATGCTCCTGGACGCGAAACGGTTGTTTGATCTGTGGGTCGAGCACTACGACAACATCCCTGAGACGCAACGTCGGCTACTCCCACTGCGTTCCGTGTATTACCTGACGCCGAATGAGTAGGGGTTTGCAGATCGAAAGAGCAGACCTGCCTCGACGGCCGCACCTGCGATTGAACCGGACGGCGTGGAGTTAGGTGGGACCGGGTGCGTCATAGCCGGGGCGATCGTTCGGTGACTCGCCGGCCCACCGCCGCCAAGCGTCGTCGGGTAGATGCCCGGGTCATCACTACTGAAACGGTCTGCCTCCGATCAGTCTCTGAACTGCTCGAAGGAGTCGTCTGAACTCCCGGGTCTCGCCCGGTTCGCCGGACGGGCGTCCCTTGGCGCCGGGATAATTGTTGTCGCCCCGGCAGTTGACGCTGCGGCTGCCCCAATCAATACGAATATGCCATTGCGTTCCATCGCAGATGCCGGGATTCTCACACACCGCGGCCCATGCCCATACGCCGAGATCATCAAGAGTCCTGGCGAATGAACGCCATTGCTTGTCCGTAGGGATGATCGTTTCTTGTTCAGGCGGAGAATATTCCCCTCCGGACACACTGTAGCAGAGATGGTCCCCCGATGTCTTGATTTCATATGACGGACCAAAATACCCGCCTATCCAGATACTCAGTGTCTCCGGACGTGCTGACATCGATGCGGCACTCCCTTAACGGTTCCAATCTTCGCTCGGCCTGACCCCATCCCGACGGTATGCCGACCAGAATAGATCAGTGAGGCCCTGCTGTCAAGAGGGCGGAACGCAGCGGGAATTCGCTAACTTTCGCCGCGAATTCCCTGTACTCGATGCGTAACTCAGACATCGGAGAATCCCTTTCGTGCGCGCTCCAGAAGGGGGATCCAACTGGTGCGGAGGGTGGGGAGATCACCGCCGCAAAAAATGAAATCGGCGCCCGCATCCAGTCCCGTCTTCAACAACGGTGGCGGCCCCAGTAACCCCACATGTTTGCCTGCTTCCCGGGCTCTTTTCACGATCGTTACGATTGTTTCCCGCAGCCTTGGATGGTCGAACTGCGCCGGACATCCAAGGGAAACGGAAAGATCCCCCGGCCCGATGAAGACTCCGGACAGACCGTCTACCTCGAGAATCGCATCCAGGTTGTCGACGGCTTCGCTGGTTTCGATCTGGGCAATCAGGTGCGTGGTGCGGTTGGCCCAGTCGAAGGTCTCGAGTGTATCGCCCAAGCCGAAGTTCAGTCCCCGCGAGCTCTGGTTGAAGCCGCGCCGGCCCAGCGGCGGGAACTTACCGTGCACAATGATCTCGCGGGCAATGTCCGCGTTGTTCACCATGGGTACCAGGACCATACGGGCGCCGGTTTCGAGCGTCCGGAGGATGTGATGCCGGTGGTGACCGGATATGCGGCCCACCGGAATGCCGCCGCCGGCCACAGTAGCCGCACACAGCGTCTCAACCGTTTCGAAGCCCGCGGTTCCGTGTTCGAGGTCAATCCAGACCATGTCGAAGCCGATGCGGCCGGCCATTTCGCAGATGCTTCCGTCTTTGAACGAAGTCGTGATGCCGACCAGGACGCGTTCGCCCGCATCCCATTGGTCGAGCTTCTCATCAATTATCGGATGATTATGTTCAGCCAAGGTCTCACCTCCAGGGTATTTTTTTTTCTGATGCGCTCATTTCGCCACGTTCGTACCTTCCCCGTCAATCTCGGCCATCTCGGCCATCTCGGCCATCGTCCGGCCGATGCCGGAAACGACCCGTGCGAAGCGTTCGTAATCGATCTTGTCGGGGGTGTCGGTGACCCGGTGGTAATGGGGATAGCGGAAAGGCGCGGTGTCCGTGACCATGATGCCGGGATAACCTTCCTGCCAGAATGACCACTGGTCCGACCACCCGATCCCCGGCAGCCAGCCGAACGTCGCGACCCCCTCGGACGGAAACCGGGCCTCTCGGCGAAACGTCGCGATCACCTGCCGGACCAGCCGACGGGACCGCGTGTTGGCAACAAAGGCGATGAAATTGCCGGTTTCGGGATAGAACAGGCTGAACGGAAACGGATATTTCTGGCTGCCGGGCTCGTCGGAGTAATAGCCGATGGTTTCCAGTGATAGCATGGCGACAATGTTCTCACGCCGCTTCCGGCAGCGCCGTGCATAGACCCGGCTGCCCATGGCCGCGGTTTGAAAATACGGTGGTTCTTCATTTACAAAGGTGACGAATCGCAGCGTCCGCGCGAAACGCTTACCGGCAAATTCACGGGCCAGCGCCACAACGGCCAGGGCGCCTGTGCCATTGTCATTGGCCCCGGGACAGCCGCTCACCGAGTCGTAGTGACCGCCGATGACGATGATTTCGTTCGCCTTCTCATGGCCGCGAATTTCCGCCGTCATGTTG
>CAUZRT010000386.1:0-3124 GCA_963582235.1 Lentisphaeria bacterium | reverse complement strand
TGTGCGTGTTGAGATATTCGAACAGTTCCTGCCGCGGCCGGACCACGGTCCCGTCGTCCATACGGAGAATGGTCGGAAACAACAGGATCGGGTTGTGCATGAACGAGGAGCGGATCTCGACCGCTTTGCCGTGCTGGTCTTCGAAATGGTAGTAGAACGTATATAGCTTGACTGTGTGTTCCTTAGTGTAGTTCTCCAGCGCCTGAGTCAACAGATCGACGATGTTGGTCTTGCCGGATGCCGGCGGGCCGGCGAGGACGATGCCGCGTTTCGGGCTGGACTCCTTTTCAAACGATTCAATGACCTCGACGATGTGCTTGATGCAGTGCTCCTGTCCATAGACGGCATTGACGCCGTTGGAGAACGGGTCCTTGAAGATGTTGTAGCTGAGAACCGGTTCGCCGCCACGTACGACAATTTCGAAACCGTAGTAATTGATCGCCTTCGAGATCAGGGTGGCGGATGTCTGCAGGTGTTCCTCGGGATTCTCGTTCAGCATCTCGATGAACTGCGAGAACGTTAGGGCCTTGGTCCGTTGATAGGCCAGCAGCTGTTGTATATTCAACTGTTCCATTGTCAGTCGTCCATTGAGTGATTTTCTCGAAGCGAAAAATCACAAGGTGAATGCTTTCTCCGAATTTCGCAGGCGCTCAGCCACTTCGTTGAATTCGGGAATATTCACGACCTTTTCCTGATAGCGGTTGGCCGCGAAGCCGTAAAGTGTGTCTTTGCTGAGCAGGTAAACCGGCGCCTTCCAGATCATGTTCAGGTTCTTCATGGTCGGCTTGATCCATTCCTTGCGCAGGTTGCGCCCGTCATTGCGGTGATAGAGCAGCATACCGCCTTCGAGGAAGTCGCAGTCGATAGCATAAATCCGCGGGCGATTGAAATGCGTGAAAAAGTTCAGCATGTCGTCTTTTACCGGATGCGGTTCGAGCCAGACCCATTTTGAATCTTCGCGAATGACGTCCCTGGCCTTGACGCCGATCTGGCGCGCGGTGTTGCGCGCAATCCGGTTCAGGTGAAACTGCTCGATGAGATCCGCAGTCAGAAAGCGGCGCAGAAACTCATAGTCGGTAATCGTTCGCACAAGGTGTTCCATCTCCTCGACCGGTTGGACGCCGTTGGGACGGCTCCAGTTTTCCTTTTTCTGCAGGTCGGTTTCCTCGAGATAATCGAGGGTGACTTTACCGTCGCGATAAAGTTCCTCGATATGATTCCACAGATGGTAACCGAGGTGGTACGGATTGCGCATGAAGTAGGGACGCGGATAACAGACGCCGGAGAAAATCCGCGCATAGTCGATGATGCCGGCCACTGCCTTTTCCTTGAACAGTTCGAGCATCAGCTTCTTTTCCCAGTACATGGCCCAACCTTCGTTCATGATCTGCGTGCGGATGACGAAATCATGGGGTGCATGGACTGTGTACATGTAGTCAAGGACGGCACGCTCGGCCCGACTGGCGGGCGCATATTGGCGGAGAAAGCCGATCACATCCTGACAGGGAGCCACCAGCTTGTAACCCTTTCGGCTCAGAGTTTCCTGCCGCATTTTATGCTGAATTTCCTGCTTGAACGCCCGCGTCGTATCGGCCATGGACGCGTTTAAGATGCCATCGAGCGTTGACGAAAACGGCAGTAAGGACGGCTGTGACTCCGGCGCCGAATCGTCGGCTTCGGCTGCCGGCTGCTGCGGGGCGCTCTCGGTCAACACGGAATTATCGAGATTGAACTGTGAGTTGGGCGCGATCATCGGCATCACCGATTCACAGGCATTCCAGTAGGACATGTAATTCCTTTCGCCCATTTGCCGGCGGCCGGAATTGGCCTTTCGTACCAGATGAATCACCATCTCCGTGCGATCGGGACTGGAATCCTGCATGACGTTGAGCTGCGAAAACTCGCAGTGCCCAATGACATGCGCCATGACGCTGGCCTGGGTCATCGCCGAATTCGTGTCGTTGAGATATGCGTACGATGGTTCTCCGGTTTGCACGACTTCGTAGTAAATGCTTGATTCCAGCCCGTGATCGATCCGGAACCGCTTGGTGATCATGTTCTTGCCTTCCCAGATATTGATCGGGCTCTGCGGATAGACATGCTTCTCGAGCAGGGAGCCGAATTCACCGCTGTCGAGAATGAAGAAGCGGATCTCAGGCAAGGTTCGCCCCATGGTCTCCGCGTAATGGAGCACGCGGGTCTCGAGATGTTTCAGTTCGCGATCCGTGTCAATGCTTCTCACGATACGACTCTCCGAAAAGGACCTTGATTACCTCAAGGGTTGCCGATTTGTCGGACAGTTTGCCGAGCTTGACAATCGTGTCCTGTTCGAAATGAGCTGCGATTTTCTTGTGCAGGTGGCTGATGCTGCTCGGTTTCACTTCAACCACACCCAACCGGTTGAAGATCGGTCGCATAGTCGTTTTGAGGATCTGGGCAATCTCTTTGGCATCGTCCTCGAATACTTCGCCGTCACCGAAATAAAATCCGTAGAAGTTCGTGGTCGTCGGATCGTATTCGTTAACGGCAATCTGCGAAACCAGATCGAAGACGGTGGACGCCCGGGTGCCGCCGGCATTATCGACGCGATAGAACTCCTCCGGAAGCACTTCATGGGCCTGCGTGTCATGAACGAAGAATCGGTGGTCGACGTTGTCGGCGCCGTAGTTGTAGTTTAACCAACTGTGAATGAAATTGACGACGCGTTTCTCCAGTTCGAGGCGTTCACCATAGGTCGAATAGGAGATGTCGCCCATGTAGAATACGACCGCCGTATACTTGGGTTTTTCGACGCGTTCGGGCAGCTTGAAACGGCGGTCCCGGCGGCGGATGAGGACGTTGAACTTGCTGGCGTCCGGCTGATAGGTGGCGGTGCCGATGCTATGCTTGAGGGCGCGGCGAAACGTGCGCTTCTTGTCGAGAATCGTGCCTGCCGGACCGATGGTCTTGAAGTCGTAGGAAACTTCCTTGATGCGTCCCTTACCTTCTTTCACCAGATTGGGCAGCCGCAGCCGCTCGGCGACCAGTTCCATAAATGTCTCGAAGGGCAGACTGAAGGTCAGTTTGCCGGCGTCGTGGCCGGGGCCCTGGCCGAGGCCGGCGGCGCCGGTGCCGGTGCCGCCGT
>CAUZRT010000385.1:0-3126 GCA_963582235.1 Lentisphaeria bacterium | reverse complement strand
GGTCGCCATCCAGGCCGGGCGCGTGACCATTCACTGGTATGGCATCTTCGTCGCTCTCGGGTTTATGACCGGACTGGCAGTGCTGCATTGGCGCGCCGGTCGCTCCAACGTCCCGAGGGATCGTGTCGCCGATCTCGGTGTGGCCGCCATTCTCGGCGGTCTGATCGGCGCTCGCCTTTTTTACGTGATAGTCAATATCCGCGACTACCTTGGCACCCCGCTTGAAATTGTGCGGATCGATAAGGGCGGCCTGGTGTTTTACGGCGGCTTCATCGGTGCCGCAGCCGCCGTTGTCTGGATCGCGAGGCGCATCGACCTCGACGTTCTGGAAGTTGCCGATCTTTTCGCCCTCGCCGTTCCGGTCGCGCAGGCCTTGGGTCGGATGGGATGTTTCATTCGTGGTTGCTGCCACGGTACGCCGAGCCAACAGCCGCCGTCGGTTCTCTATCTACCGGACAGCGACATCTTTTTCGTCCAGAGGCTCAAGGGACTGATCAACCCCGACGCTGTTCAATGTCTGCCGGTACACCCAACACAAGTCTATCAGAGCCTGACTAATATGATAATCTGGGGCATGCTGCTGGCTCTTGCAGGAAAACTGAAAGGCCGCGGGCAGCTGTTTGCCGCGTTCGTGGCGCTGTACGCGACGGGACGGTTCATCATCGAGTTTTTTCGGGGCGATTATCTGCCAACTCAGTATTACGGTCCCTTTACCGTGGCGCAGGTGATATGCCTGATCCTTCTGCCTGTCGGCTCGTGGATGTTCTGGAAGTTCGAACATGGGTCGCGGTCGTGACCAAACCGGAATGTAAAGATGACGGAACGGTTGGAGAAGACAGAATGAGCTGTGCCGAAATAGTCACGGTAACGCCGGCGCATGCCGGCGAACGCCTCGACCAGTTTCTGGCGGGACTGGATACCGGCTATTCACGAAGTTACCTGCAGCGGCTGATCCGGGAGGAAAGAGTGTTGCTCAACGGCTGTCCGGTACGCAAGCGGCAGGCGGTTGCCGCCGGCGACGTCGTATCGCTGGACTGGCCGCCACAACTGAAGCTGACGTTGGATCCGCAATCAATAGACTTCGATATCCTCAGCGAAGACGAAGAGTTCCTGGTCATAAACAAGCCTGCCGGACTGACGGTTCACCCGGGAAGCGGCCGGCAGCAACAGGGGACGCTCGTCAATGCCCTGCTTGGCTACAACTACGATCGTTTTGCCAAGCTGATTGACGCCGAGCAGCGACCGGGAATAGTCCATCGCCTGGACCGGGATACTTCCGGCGTTATGGTTGTGGCCACCACTGCGAAGGCGAAAGATCGGATCAGCCGGGCCTTCGCGCGCCGCCGGGTCGAAAAAGTCTATCTGGCCCTTAGTGCCGGCAGCCCGGAGCCAGGCGTTCAGAAAATTCAGACCCTGATCGGGCGTAATCCGAAGGATCGTAAAAAAATGGCGGTCGTCTCCCGAAACGGTAGAGAAGCCGTGACGCAGATCCAAACGATCGCCGTGGGAACCGGCGGCAGCCTACTGAAGATCAACCTGGAAACCGGCCGCACCCACCAGATCCGCGTCCATCTCGCGCATATCGGATGTCCGGTGATTGGGGATCCGCTATACGGCGGCCGGCGGCGTGGCGGCATCGCCGCTGCCCGGCAGATGCTGCACGCCTGGCAGCTGCAATTTCCGCACCCGGTTACGGACGTCCCGCATAAATTCTTTGCCGAGCCGCCAGCGGACTTTTTCGCCTGCATGACGAAAGCGGGAATCGAGGTTTCGGCCATTGAAGATTGCAAATGAAGAACGACTCCCACGGCGCGATGGCTTACGACATCAATAAGAGCACCGGTCTTTTTGGCGGCACGTTTGATCCCGTGCACGAAGGCCATGTCAACGTTGTCCGGCGCATATTGGAAGGCGACGCTGTGGAGCAGATCATCATTGTTCCCGCCGCCCGGCCGCCCCATAAATCGGGCGTCGAGATCACGGCGCCGGGCCATCGAATGGCCATGCTGGCGCGGGCGTTCCCACCGTCGGAAGGTCTGTATATTTCGGATTACGAGTTGCAGCGCACGGAACTCTCGTATACCATTCACACGGCACGCTGGTTCCGCCAAGCCATTGGCACCGAGCTCTACCTCATCATCGGCACCGACAGCCTTGCCGAACTTCATACGTGGTACGCGGCGAAGGACCTGGTCGCGGAATGCCGATTTCTCATTTACCCCCGCCCCGGTTACGAAGCGCCCGAGGTAAGTGAATTGAGCCCCCGATTCGGTCCGGCGGAGGCACGCCGGCTGCTCGACGCGGTTGTCAGCAATACCGATTGTGATGTCAGCTCATCGGACGTGCGCGGGCGGCTTGCCGAGGGAAAAGATGTCAGCTCACTTTTACCTGCATCGGTGTCCAATTATATTAGGACAAACGGATTGTATGGCTGTTCGGACTCATGAGATCGACGCAGCGCGTATTCCTGCCGATTCAACGACCGTGCTACGGCAGAACGGACACCGCCGTACGGCTTAGACGATATCACCGGGAGATCAATGGACTCAAAAGCATTTGCTGAAAAGGCGGTCGAGGTTTGTGAGGACCGCAAGGCCGACGACGTTTTGGCGTTCGACGTCCGCAAAACATCAATTTTAACTGACTATTACGTCATCTGCAGCGGAAATTCCGATGCCCATATCCGGGCCATCATGAGTCATCTGGACAAGACGTTCAAGGAACTCGGCATTGTCATCCGGAACATCGAGGGCATTCCCATCAGTCATTGGATCGTGATGGACTATTACGACGTCTTGATTCACATCTTCCATTCCGAAACGCGGAAGCATTATCAGATCGAGCAGCTTCTCGAGTCGTCCCAACTCATTTACGGAAACAGTCATGAACCCGCGGATTAGGCGCTTATTAAGGGACATCGACAACGGGTTACCACTCGCGTTACTCGTTGCTGACCCAATGGGTCAGGCTGTCGGATCCCGCATGCGGGACCCAGCGGTCGATGTGGCTCATCGTCGTTCACTTAATCGCTCACTTAAATCGAAAACTGCGTCGTGGATGGTCGATTAAGTGAACGATAACCTGTTGTCTCCGACGCGCTGCCTTCCCGCCTCAGGAGGGAAGCGC
>CAUZRT010000384.1:0-3132 GCA_963582235.1 Lentisphaeria bacterium | reverse complement strand
GGTACAATTAGAATTGGCCTCGAAAGCGCGATCCATGCGGGTGTATCGCTCATCACCCATTCCCTGACGAGCGTGAATCGATGGGTTTTCCGCCTGAGGCGGAACGCCAGGGTTCACGACCGAGGGATTTCGACTGGGTTTACGAGAAGCGTTTACGAATTGGGTTGCGGAATCCGCAAATCAGTCGTAGATGTTGGCAATCGCACTGCGGACAGAAAAAGGCCAATCGAGGCAACGGCGAGTGCGCCGCGCCTCATCGCCAGCGTTGAACTCTATTCTACCCGCTTCCAGTTCGACATCATTTCGACGTCAGCGGCGTTCAGCACGCCGAAGATCGGACAGCGGCTGTCAACCTTTTCCTTCAACTCTTGAATCCGTTCATCCGGCTCTTCAGTCTTGACGTCGGCATCGATGGTGACGCGCTCGAAGTAGGTACGGACATCGGGGTTGCCCATCAGCCCCTGTGGATCGAATTCCGCCTCGATAGCGAAGGCGATACCGTCGAACTCGAACGCCATCTCTTTCGCCGCCATATGTGCGATGACGTTTTCGCATCCCGCCAGTGCGCCGAGCATCAGTTCGAGCGGGTTCGGGCCGGCATCGGTGCCGCCCAGGTTCGGGGGTTCGTCAGTGGTGATAACATGCTTCCCGGTCTGTGTGTCCGTTCGCACGCCGGCCGTTTCGCTTGTCGCTCGAATGACCATCTTCGGCATTTTGGTTTCCTCCTCGGAAACTTGGGGGTTCAGGGTTCAGGGATTGGGGTTCAGGCAATTGCGTGAGCAACGCGGTACTCCGCGTTCGCTTGAGGCGATGGTTCGGCGAAGAGGTTTCGGCCTATGATCGACATCCGGTATCGGCTTCGCCCGGTGGTCGCGTTGCGTCCGTCCTGCGATCGCTGCCCTTCGTGCCTTTTCATTCACAGCGGCCGCTGTGAACATCGGCCCCCCAATCGCCGTCCGTCCAGGCCAGCGCCTCTGGAGAGGCGGCGGCCTCGACGACCGTCTTGCCCAATATCAGTGCGCCTGTCTATACTGCTGATGCCGTCCGGCTGCAGAGTCTCTGTCACACATCGAGCCGCCCACGCAACGCATGGAGAATTATTAACTGACCCGGGTCTCAGTCTCAAGGAGGAGCATTTAATTTTAATCGAAAGCGATCCGGACCAGTCAATAATTAGTCTCTTTGCGTTGCTTTGTGACTTTGCGTCGAGGTCATGCAATTGACTGGAAGGGCGGCAGATCGGATAATCGAAGAAACGGTAACTGTTGCGGGAGATAGTCGCAAAATTCCGTTTCGTTGTAGAACACCCGATCGAGAAACAGCCCGGCCGCCGGCGCCGTGTCAAAGCCAACATTGCGATCGCGCGCTTCCAGGAGGTGCGGAGCGTCCCCGCAATCCAATCGCCCGCGGCCGACCTCAACGAGATAGCCGACCAGCCGTCGGACCATTTTATAAAGAAAGCTGTCCCCGATCACGATAATCATCAGGAACGACCCGACCCGCTCCATGGGGATGCGGTCCAAGGTCTTCACGGGATCCTGGTCCGGCGTACTCCCGGCAGCGGAGAAGGTGGTGAAATCGTGAGTGCCGATCAGCATCCCGGCCGTTCGTTCCATCGCTGCCGGATTCAGTTCGTGCCGCACCTGCCAGCAACAATCACGAAGAAACGGCGACACCATGTCGCCCACGTGAATGACATAGGTATACGCCTTGCCGACGGCGTTGTACCGTGCATGGAACTCCGGCGGCATCTCGTCAATGGCAATGATGTGAATATCGTCGGGAAGCCGTCCGTTCAGAGCTCGCAATGTATTTTCCGGACTGATGGACGGGGTAAGCGGAAGCCGCAGGGTAGCACGCTGATCCAGGGCATGCACGCCGGCGTCGGTGCGGCTGCATCCAGACACACGGATCGGACTGCCGAACAGATCGGACAGGGCGTCTTCGAGTTTTCCCTGAATCGTCGCCGACCCCGGTTGGATTTGCCAACCGGCGTAGGCCGTACCTTTGTAGGCGAGTGTCAGAAGCCAATTGCGGGTGCTGTCAACCGGCGCAGGGCCGTTGTCATTTTCCATTCGTTCGCCGTGAATCGAGTACGTCCGGATCCGTCTCTATGGCCTCAAAACTCAAGTTGGATTGGCCACAAATTCGGTACTTTCGTTCGTTAACACAGGCAGGATGCCTATGCTACAATGGGCCGATCCAACCGAGTTTTGCGGCCATGCATCCGTCTCAAGGCGCGTAGTACAGAAACCGTCCGCAGTTCTCGCAGTTCAGGAGCTCATCTTTCTTGACGCGATTGCGCGTCTGCGGTGTCACATTGAGATGACAACCGCCGCAACTGTCGACCTCCATGGCGACGACACCGCGGAGAAAACTCTTAGTCGGGTTCGAGCGTTTGATCAGCCTGTCATAGAGCGTCAAAACATCGGCCGGCGCATTGGCAGCGAGCTCGTTACGAACCTTTTCGACCTTGGCCGTCTGGGCGTCACAATTCTTCTCGCGCACATCCAGATCCTGCAACGCCGCCGCGATCCGCTTCCGGCCGGCATCGTGCTCTTTTTCGGCCGACGCCCGTTTTCCCTTGGCCGCCTCGAGCCGCTCCCAACATGCGAGCTGCTTATCTTCCAATTTGGCGATCTTCTCTTCATGCAGCTTAATTTCATCGAGAAGCGCGCGGTATTCTTCGTTCTTCTTTATATCCACCGATTTCGCCTGCAACTGACCGATCTTCTCCTGCGCGGTACCGACATCCATTTCAATGGTATTAATCTCTTTCTCGATGTTGAGGGCGGCATTCTTTGCTTCGTCCAGCTGCTCTCCAGATACCTGGAGCTCGTTCGTGATTCGTTCCTTGTCTTGCGGAACGGAAATGATCTGCTTACGCAAATTGAAGATCCGGGCATCCTTGTCCTGAACCTCCAACAGCAACTTGATAAGGTCATTCATAGTCAAGAGCATGGTGTCCCGTAGAACCGCGGTTCAAAAATGATTATCCGATTCGAAGACGCTAAGTTTTTTCGCGGTCCCCGCGAAAAAAGAGGGGCTTCGCGCCGTTGCCGCCTTAAGTAAGCGCCTAAGATAAAATCGTCCGATTCATTTACAACTTGACAAACGCCCATGAGATCCTAA
>CAUZRT010000383.1:0-3132 GCA_963582235.1 Lentisphaeria bacterium | reverse complement strand
CGACCTGCATGTGGATGGTCAAGAACCCGGAGTGGTTCGATGTGATTGTCACCGGCAACATGTTTGGCGACATTATCACCGATCTCGGCGCCATTACCCAGGGCGGTATGGGGATCGCCGCCGGCGGCAACATAAATCCGGACGGCGTCAGCATGTTCGAGCCGATCGGTGGGTCAGCGCCGAAGTATACCGGGCAGAACGTGATCAATCCGCTGGCATCGATCTGCTGCGGCGCCATGATGCTCGAGATGCTCGGAGAGGACGAAGCGGCGGATGCCATCGAGGCATCGGTCATGGATGTAACGGCGAACAAGGTGACAAACCTCGCCGCCGGCCATATGGGCTTCTCCACGTCTGAGGTCGGCGACCTGGTTGCCACTGGGATCAGCTAGCGAGGATTGGAAGGCTGGAAGAATGGTGAGCACCCACTCGTCCCATTCTTCCATTCTCCCATTCTCCCCCTCCTCAAAAGAGCAACTTCACGTTTTGCTTATCCCGTTGCTGTGCGACAATCTCTTCGATGGCTCGGTTGATTCGCTTCTGGGACATGACCGTGCGTATCTGCTGTTTTGCATCTTCAAAGCTCGTCGTCGCTGCCGCCTTGACGTCGCTGACTTTGATGACGTGGTAGCCGTAGCTCGTCGTAACAACCTCGCTGAGTTCGCCGGGCTTCATGGCGAACGCAACATCCTCGAATGCACTGACCATGCGCCCACGCGGAAAGTAGCCAAGGTCGCCGCCGTTCGGCGCCGATGGACAATCACTGGCTGCCTTGGCGACCTCTGCGAAGTCCTCACCGTCGCGCGCGCGCGCGCGCGCTTCGTTGATTTTTTCAAGTTTCTTCCGCTTTTCAACGGCATCCGCTGCAGGCCCCAATTTTACCAACACATGTGCCACCCGCACTTGCGCCGGCGATGAGAACTGCTCGGGATGCTCCGCGTGATACAGGCGCAGTTCTGAATCCTTCAGCTTCATCTTTTTCGTTAGCCGCTTCTCGACCCAGCGATCGATCATGTCTTTCTCGCTCATGCGCAGGATGACCTGCTCCTTCGAGAGACCATAGCTTGTCATGGCACCGAAAAAGTCAGTGGCGGTCTTGTCATGCTTCGGGTCCTTCAGCCGCTTTCGCACGGCCTTCTTATCCACCTTGAATCCATCCTTCTTCGCTTTCGCGAGGAGAATCCGCCGATTGATAATGGAATCAACCATCTGCGTGACGATGGATCGGAGTTCGTCCTCGGCATATCGACGCCCCTGCGCAACAGCAAAGTTCAGACCGATACCGTACTCATCGAGCAGATCCGACTTTGACAGGGTGAGATCGCCATTGGACGACGCAAGCTGTTCCGGCAGGAAAGCGAGCATGCGCTCAAGGCTGGGCGTCTGCGCTGTCGGATGGTCGATGTCCTCGACGGGCGGCATGGGCGGCGGCGGCGGTACTGACGTCTGAGCACGAACTGAAACGTGGAAGCTTAAAAAAGAAAGGAGAAGTGAAACGTGAGCTCTGTGAAGGAATCGTGCCCGCATGATGCGAATCCCCAAAATATAGACAACGTAAAACGACCCGATTCAGAGGTCGGAATCACAACAATTTCCGGACATAGCACCTATCTGTCATGTATCAGGCGGTCGAGGATTTTCAACACCGAAGGAACGGAGGGTGCCCCTGCCGAACCGTCCTCTCCAAGATCAACAACCATATTGACATCGGCCGCGTAATGTACCCGATAACCGGGCAGCTCCGCCATTAAGAACCGTATTTTGATTAACCCGGCCAGATACTGTTGTTCCATTAGATCGACATCGACGAGTAACTGCGTGCCGGAGAACGATGCCGCGGGGCAGCCCTGGACGAGAATGCTGATTTTGTCTCGGACCTCGCTGTCGCCATGGGAAAAGAGATGATACAGGAGCATTTCCCGAACCCGGTCATCAGAGGTGTCGGCGGCTGCGGCCAAGGTTAACCGCGGTGAATCGAGCCGTGCCAGGGCCAGGTAGTCGGGATTTTCCGGAGCGAGAGCACCCAACTGGGCGACGGCACCCGGCCAGCCGCCATGGTCGCATGCCAGGGCGATGTCAATCTCATCAATCAATTCGTCGATCAATCGGGCCTTCTCGCGCTGCACAAGTTCAGCGACTTTCGCGGTCTGAAGTTTCAGCCATTGAATGTAAGTGTCCTCGTTGCCGGGGAAAACTTCCGGCGGCGGCAGTTTGCCTACGGCCGCCACCGCCGATGCCGCTGTGTCAAACGGCTGACTCTTCAAATACAGAAGGATTTGGGTCACGCCTGCCAGTTGGTCCCGCGCCCGAACGAGGCGCGGCGTCTCGCCTTCCTCTTTTATGGTCCGCCGGATGTGTTCCACCGCCGCTTGATAGGCCCCATCCTGAACGAGCACATCACATTTCTGCAGGAGCACATTGTCCGCTTCGACACGCTGCAAATGTTGAATCAGCGCTTCATCGGGAAGAAGCGGTGCCAGGCGTTCCAGTTTTCGGATTGCCAGGTCATGTTTCTGCTTTGCGACCGCGTCGAACATTTCCCGGATGAGCTGAACTCTCATGCGGTCGTACGTCGGCACAGGATCAGGGGAGCAACCCACAACGATCACCAGGGCAACGATGACGCAGCTCACGAGCGGCGCGGTATTCCGCGTCCTGCTCCATGAGCTGGTTCTCTGCTGGCAGCGATGGCAAATCAACGCCGAACGCTGAACCTCCAACGGCGAACTTCGAAGTCGGAAGACCGCGCTCGAAGTTGCTGCATTGTGTTCTGTATCACCCTCCAACTTCATCCGGGAATTCCCACTTCGGCGTTCAGCGTTCTGAGAATCTGGTCGGCAACGTCGTTCGTCGTCCACGTCGGGTCAATTTCCAAGAACCGCGCATTGGGGTGCTGATGCCGAAACCATGTCCGCTGCCGCTTGGCGAAACGGCAGGTCCGTGTCACGATACGGTCACGCAGCTCCGTTGAACTGGAAATGCGTCCGTGAATAAAGTCAACAATCGTTGCGTATCCCAGGGCTTGCACAGCTGTCGGCGCTTGCAGCAGACCCCGCTCGAGAAGCTCGCGGGTCTCCGCGATCCAGCCGCGGCTCAACATTTCATCAGTCCGATATTCGATTCGCCGGCGCG
>CAUZRT010000382.1:0-3149 GCA_963582235.1 Lentisphaeria bacterium | reverse complement strand
CGTTTGCCGTCCTCAGCTCGGCTTCGGGAACCATATCGCTGATCAAAGCGCGGGTACCGTGAATGTGGCGACTACGCCGGCCCTGCTCGCCGGTCAAGACCCGGGTTTTCTCGACAAAAACCGCATCGTTGTACAGGCCGCCGGTGCCTTCGATGGTGAAAACCAGGAGGTACAGGTCTTCCGCATTGTTCGGATTCATTTGTTCGGGCCCTTCGCTTACTCATTAAGCTTGGTCGATCAGAGCATTCGTCCCACGAGTCCGCCTTGAAGGGTCGCTTCATGCACCGTCCGTGGTGTGTTCGCATCGCCGATGGTATAAACTTCAGGGACGATCCCGCGAACGCCGAGCGCTAATTCGTCGATTGGATCGGCTCCAGCGGAAATAACGACGGTGTCAATCGCTTCGACGGTTCGCTCCTCGACAAAGCGGTTGTGCCGAATCAGCGCGGTCTGCTCATCCCAATATACCAGATTCTCTCCGTCATTGAACCGTACACCCCGCTCTTTGAGTCTCGACAGCATTTCCTCGCGGGTCATTCGTTCGATTGCGCCTGCGACAAGTTCGCCCGGCGTGATGTATTCGACATCGATGCCGCGATCGGAGAGATAGTCGGTCAGCGTCAGCGCCTGCGTCGTCCCAGTGTGATCGACGACCAACGCCTTGCGGATACCGTCAAGATCGTGGGTCAGGGCGTCAGGCACCGTCCATGTTTCACGGCCACCGGGGATTTGTACCCGCCTCGGCTTCGACCCGGTGGCGACAATCACGGCGTCCGGCGCCAAGGCGCGGATGGTTTCGACAGTGGCTTCCTTGGCAAGGCGAATCTCGAACGCACCTGTCGTCACCCCGTCGCGCGGGATTTCGATTCGCTCAACCTGATGTCGGTAGAACTCGGCAATGCGGATGAACAGTCGGCGCATCGGGCTCTTTGCAGCGAGGTGCACCTGGCCGCCGACCTGATCACTTTTATCGAACACGATGACGTCGTGGCCTCGTGAGTGAGCAGTTAGTGCGGCTTCCATGCCGGCAGGTCCGGCGCCGACAATGACAATCCGCTTCTTTCGTTTCGCCGGTTCAAGCACTGCCCACGTCCGCTCCCGGCTGGTCACCGGGTTGTAGACACAACTCATACGTTCTGTGTCTCCGATACAACTCTGCAGGCAGCGAGTGCAGTAACGGATGTCCTCGAGCCGACCCTCCTGCACTTTGCGCGTGAAGTGCGGATCGGCGATGTGCGCCTTGGTCATGCACACGACATCGAGCATGCCAGAGGCTACGGCCTCTTCAGCCATCTGAGGCGTGGTGATTCGCCCCGCGTGCATGATGGGGAGCTCTGTGGCGCCCTTGATCTTGTTGACCAGAGAAAGCCATTCCCCGTCCGGACGTGGCATCGGCCCGTGATGCAAACCACCATCACCGGCGGTCAGGCTGATGTAGTCTACAAGTCCCATCGCCTCGAGGCGCGTGACAAGTTCCGCGTAATCCGCTGTCGTCATCCCACCTTCTTCCTGATCATGGGCCTTTAAGCGGACGCCGAGGGGTATTTCATCGCCGATCCCCTGGCGCATCGCCTGCAGGGTTTCAACGATGAAGCGCATACGGTTAACCAGCGACCCGCCGAATTCATCGGTACGCTGGTTCCGTATCGGACTGAGGAATTGAGCATGATAAAAACCTTCGTGGGCATGCAGTTCGAGTCCATCAATGCCGCCGGCTATCGCACGTGCGGCAGCCTCTCCGAACTTACGGGAAAGTTCGCGCAGCTCGTCCGGGGTTCGATCCGGGCGACGGGGGCGTTGGTGAGCGTGCGGGACCACCTGAGCCTTCATACCGACTCGGATCCGATCGCCGGGCGGCGCCGGGATTGCATCGCCGATGTGAATGAGTTGGGCGAAGACTTTGGTACCGTGACGGTGCCCGGCCTCTGCCAGCATCTGGTAGCGAGGGATGATCGCATCCGAGGTGTTATGTATCCAATTGGGGCCGGCATCATACGTTATTCCAGTCGCGCCGATGACAAAGAGCCCAACCCCGCCTTTGGCACGTTCTTCGATATAGGCGGCGAAGTCCTCGTTGGGCAGGCCGTCGGTCAACCACCATCCCGCGATATGGGCGCTGATGGCAATCCGATTTCTGAGCGTGACATGTTTGATCGTGATTGGATTAAACAGGTGGGGAAATCTCAGATGTGGCGTTTGCATCAATCAGGCCTCAGCGAATTCTTCGTAGATGAAATTGCATGGTTTGGCGTTCATCTGCGCTGCAGCCTCTCCGCTATTTCCCCCGGCTGAATATCGGCCAGGTGGCGGAGTTCGTAACGCACCGTCCGGGTCTCACCGGGGCCCAGCGCAATACCGTCGTACATCCATTCGAGCGTGCGCAACGTGCCGACATCGTAGAGGTACACCTGGTTCACCCGGCTCGTGTCAAACTGCCCGGTCAAGGCGCTGTTGTAATCCGGAAAATAAGCCGCCGTCCAGTTACCGGCAAGCTCGCCGCGCCGGTTATCTTTCTCCAGCTTTCCCATTTTGCCGGCCGTGTAAGCAGCGCCCGGACGGCGAAAGAATGTGTGCTTGAACCCGGCCTGATCCGGCACAATTTCCCGGAGACCTTCGGCAACCGGGACGAGGTATTGCGGTCCGGTGCTCTCCGTAGACAAGGCATAATGCACCCAATAGGCGAAGGGCACCGGGCGGTCCCCGTTATTGGTGAATATTACGCTCACGTTGATGGTCGGCTCATTGCCGGCAATCCGGTATGTCTTGTCGATCGCCAGCCCGGCGAGATCGCCGGTTTTCAGGACGCGTCTGAGGGTGATGGCCGCGCCACCATCAGCGACTTCACTGGCGACGATTTGGTACGGCGCATTCTCTTCACCCGTCCAGTGCGCGGAGGCCGGCGCCCAGAACAGGTCGATGCCGCCGCCCTCACTTCCAGCGGCCTGATCTTGTCCGTAGCTCAGCAGGTTGTCCATGCCGTTCTCAGGCGCCCACCTGATAATTTTGCCGCCTCGTTGATGCCTGATCCAGACCTTGTGCGACGAAGACGAAACCATGATATCCAGCAAGTTGCTGCTGTCGGCATTTCCCCAGCCGATGGAAAGGTCGCCGTCGTCGGCAGAAACCGCGGCTTCACCGTCGGCGCTCTT
>CAUZRT010000381.1:0-3150 GCA_963582235.1 Lentisphaeria bacterium | reverse complement strand
ACGTGCAGGAACCAATCCAACCCTCTGGAGGATCCGATGAATCTGTTGAAAGATCAGGATGCATCACTGGAACCGTTGGCAGGCAAGACGGTCGCCGTCCTCGGCTACGGCAACCAGGGCCGGGCCCATGCGCTCAATTTGCAGGACAGCGGGGTTTCCGTCATTGTCGGCAATCGCGATGACAAGTACCGCCGGCGGGCCGTCGAGGACGGTTTCGAATCGATGACGATCCCGGAGGCAGCTGCCGCCGGCGACATTCTCGAGGTGCTGACGACCGACGAGTCGCAGCCCGTCATCTGGGATGAGCAGATCGCGCCCGGAATTGCCTCCGGAAACACGCTGGTCTGGGCCAGCGGCTACAATGTCGGCTACGACCTGATCAAATCGCCCGCCGACGTCGACGTGGTGATGGTCGCGCCGCGAATGACTGGCGTCATGGTCCGCACGCTGTTCGAGAACGGCAAAGGCGCGATGGCGCAGTTTGCGGTGCACCAGGATGCCAGCGGGCAGGCGCGCGACATAGTGCTGGCCCTGTGCAAGGGCATCGGCTGCACCCGCGGTGGCGTCTTCGAGTCGTCGTTCCGCGAAGAGGCGGAGCTGGACCTGTTCGCCGAGCAGGTCGTGTGGCCCGTACTGACCCGATGGTTTCGCGATTGCTTCGATATGGGTGTGGAATTCGGCTTCCCGCCGGAGCTGATGGTGATGGAACTGTACGCCTCGGGTGAGGCGTCGGAGATCCTCGGACACATGGCTGAGAACGGTTTCTTCCGCCAAATGGCGTACCATTCGACCACCAGCCAATACGGGACACTTTCACGCGGCTCTCAACTGGTCAGCGACGAGATGCGTGCGAAGGGTCGCGAGCTGTTCCTTCGGGATGTTCGCAATGGTGCCTTCATCAAGGAATGGAGTGACGAACAGGTCAATGGTTTACAACGGCTCGCGGAACTCCAGAACGAAGCCCTCGAGCATCCCATGAGTCAGGCGGAGATGAGCGTCATCAATGCGATTCAGGAGGCGCATGGTCTGGAGTGATTCGGGATGCAAGACGAAGACCGCGACTCGTACATCGAGGACCCCGCCCAGAATTTTCCTTACTATTCAGGTACTCGAAGAACGGGTTCAATGCCGCCGGGGCCGCCGCCTGATACGACCTGAGTAGGTACGGTTTCCCCGTCGCCGAATATGCATTCTGTATCCTGCACCCCTGGGAACCTCAGGCGAACCCCATGAAACTCAAAGACAAAACTGCCATCATCACCGGTGCGGCCCAGGGCATCGGGCGGGGCATCGCTGAGGTCTTTGCCGAGCAGGGCGCGGCCGTCGTCGTCGCCGATGTCAAAACAGACGAGGCCGAAGCGGCTGCCGCAGAAATCCGCGATGTCGGCGGCCGGGCCGTTGCCGTTGCCGCCGATGTCCGCGTCGAATCCGATGTCAAGGCTCTTGCTGAACGGACGGTGGCCGAATACGGACGGCTTGATATTGTTGTCAACAATGCAGGAACCGCCGTAGTTGGATCCGTCGAGGAAAGCAGCGTTGAAGAATGGGACGACCTCATGGCTGTCAACGTCCGATCGATTTTTCTGACTTCGAAGTACACCGTGCCGTATCTGCGCCAGGCGGGCCGGGGATGTATTCTGAACGTCGGTTCCGTCTCCAGCCTCGTGGCTCAGCAAGGCACGCCCTGTTACTGCGCCACCAAGGGCGCGGTGCTGCTGTTGACCAAGAGCCTGGCTCTCGATTACGGTCCGGACGGAATTCGGGCGAACTGTCTGTGCCCCGGCATAACGGACACCCCGCTCTTGCGGTTCCACATTGGTCACACCCCGGATCCGGAGGCGCATCTCGAGGAGCGTCTCGGCCGTGTGCCGACGGGCGAGATTCTTTATCCGCGCGACATGGGGCAGGCCGCCGCTTTCTTATGCAGTGATGAGGCCCGTGGCATCAGCGGTGCGTCACTTGTCGTCGACGGCGGCTATCTGGCGTGCGCCGAGTTTTTTCGATAGACGGTTCGCCGTCCCCAATGATTCGACGACGGTTGCCGGCTGCGCGAAGCGCTTTGAAGTACGGCGGCTGCGACCCGCGCATGTATCCATGCGGCTTTACTGCTTTCATTTTTCAGGTGGGCATGCTGGGAAAGATTGCAGTGCCTCGACCACCGTCGATCTGTATTCTGCTGACGGTGATCTTCTCGTTCTTATTCTGAATGAGATGTTCTACGTAATCCGGGTGTTGCAGAGCAATCACATAACGGTCGCCCGGCGGCAACCGACAACCGAAGCCTTTCCATATCAAATGTCCATGTCTGTCAGTGTGGGGATAGCGCCCCTCGGGGGCCGTACACGTGATACATCAGCGGCCAGTAGCAGTAGTTTCCGTCGACGCTGGTACAGATTACGGTGCTCATGGTCTCAGGTAGCGGTTCACCCGACGGATATTCAACCAGGATGTCGACCGAAAACCCCGGGAAGAATTCCACATCAATGGTGCGATCGGCGGCGTCGTGAACCTTGCACACCTCGCTCTCTGACTCTTCGCGGGGTAGGTATTCCCACGGCCAAAGTCGGACCTCGTGCGCCGCAGACCTCACATCAATCACAAGGTTGCCTTGCTTAGACCCAGTTCATTCCAAGTCAACTTTGTATTCACCATTCCGATCCGTAGTGGCCAACGAACAGGTCTGCATTTCCCGTGAATTCTGAAGCCCCGCATGAACCTCTGCACCAGCTATGGGTATCTTTTTCTCGTGGTCGGTGATCGTTCCTGAAATCCTGTCTCTGTATGGTTTTATGACGTCGAGTGCGGGCTTCCGTATTGCATGGAACGGGAATGGAAGTACAAGTTCATCCAGCCCCACGAGGGGACCGCCGCTCGGTCAAGGGGTCCGTTGCAACTTCCAGGTTCCCATCGTCACGTCGGCTGACGGGGTGAAATGTCGGGCGACATCGTGAGAAGCTATAATAACTATGTAAGACCTTTGCTAAAAGAGTCTTGCATCGACTGGCACAAATGATAGATCCCAGGCTACGCAAAATCGGTGGCTGTTTGCTTGTAATGCAAGCACTCTAGGCTAAGAACATGGAAAATAAATCGACCCGTTTAGGAATTCGCATTCAATCAACAATATCGGGGCCACAGACAATGCGGGGT
>CAUZRT010000380.1:0-3169 GCA_963582235.1 Lentisphaeria bacterium | reverse complement strand
GTGCGACGGCAAACTCTGGACAGTTTCGATCTCATCGTGGTCGATGATGTCTCGACAGACGGATCCGAGTCTGTAGTCTGCGAGTGGCTGGAAACCAATGCCAGCCGCTTTGGCGGTGTGCAGCTGGTCCGACATATGAAAAACAGCGGGCCCATGGTCACACGCAATACGGCCATCGAACTGTCCGGCACCCGGTATTGCTTCTTCCTGGATGCCGACAATCAGCTGTATCCACGTTGTCTGGAGCAATGCGTGGAGGCCGCAAACGAATCGAGTGCCGCCGTCGTGTATCCGATACTGGAAGTATTCGGTGGCCGTAGCGAGCTGCTCAACCGTGATCTTTGGAATCCGCAGCGATTCGCTGAGGGTAACTACATCGACACAATGGCCTTGGTGCGGCGGGACGTACTGGTTGCCGTTGGCGGTTATTCCATGATGCAGATTCCCGGATGGGAAGACTATGAACTATGGTGCAAGCTGATCGAGGCTGGCCACCACGGTGTGCGTGTGCAGGAGATTCTTGCGCGCTATCGTTTCCACGGTGGATCGCTGATGCGAACCTTGACAAACGAGCCCCGCAAATTTGGCAGTATGATGAAGGAAATAAAGGAGTTGCATCCCTGGCTGTCCTTCCCGGTTCCATCTCACGAATCCTCGTGGTCGACAAAGAAAGTCCATTGGTTTCGACGCGTAGTAGGCGCGTTCGGGATTTCGAAATGGACGACCGCGCATTCGTGGCGGCGTGCACGCCCAAGACACCAGCCGGCGAAACGCAGCCCGGCGCTGGATCAGATTGTCGAGAAGGGTTGCTTCGACCTATCCTTCTACTTGGACACCTACCCCGATGTTGCGCGTGCCGGCGTCGATCCCAAACAACATTTCCTCAGTTGGGGTTTCCGCGAGAGGCGCGCTAGTTGCTCCGCGGAGCAGGTCACGAAATTCCTGAAGGTCGTAGCGCAAGACCCAAAGAGTTCGGGCTGGTCCGACTACCTTGTCCCCGATGTCCGCGCGACTCAAGGCGCACCACCACCGTTGAATATTGGGGTCTATACGAGCAGCAAAGGCAGCTTCTTCATTGAAGAGATGCGTGATCTCCTCGTCGAGGCATTCAGGAGATGTGGTTGTGAAGCACACGCATTAAACGAAAACAGCGAACGTCCCCCGACCATGACGGACGACTTCGTTGTCGCCCCGCACGAATTCTTCGTGTTGGGAAGGGGACCAGCGCGGGCCAATGACACTTTTCTGAGAAACGCCATGGTACTGAACACCGAGAACCTCCCCACAACCATGCGTGCGCTGCCGTTCCTTGAGCAGGCCCGTGTTATCTTGGACATGAATCCTCAATCGGCTGCGGTGCTCCGATACTTGGGAATTCCAGCCCATTTTCTCCCCTTGGGACACTTGGAAAACTATCGGCCCATGAATTCTCGAACAAGACTGCCGGACGATCCTGCACTGGCCGCACTGCCTAGGCAAATTCGCTCACTCGATACGAGCGAAGATCTACCGCTTGCCGAGCGTCCTGTCGATATCATGTTCATCGGTACGCTTTCCGAGCGTCGACAAACATTGTTCGCCAGGTTTGCCCCGTCTTTTCACAAGTACCGCTGTTTCTTCCATATCAGCTCGCCTGTCCTTCCAACGGCGCCTACGACCGATGGGATGCACGTGGCAGCGGCAACTGGCATGAGCCGCGTCAGCAAGATCCTGCTCAACATCCATCGTGATGAGATTCCTCGTTTCCCGTGGCACCGCATGGTGTTCCAAGGTTTCTGGCAAAAGACGTTAGTCATCACGGAGCCTTGCCATGAAGTACCCGGATTTCAGCCGGGAGTGCACTATCTGAGTTGTGATGACTCGGAAATGCCACAGCTCATTGACTGGATTCTCAATACCGAGGAAGGAAGAGACAAAGCAGAACAAATCCGACTTCAGGCCTTCAGCACATTATCGACACAATTTGTGCTTCGCCACCACCTAAGACATCTGATCGATAACGTGATTCTGGATCGTGATGATCGTGATTATGGTTAATGTTAACCTTATAGTTGCATAAAATTCACGTCAGCGGCCATCTTGTCCTTGTATTTACGGTTGAAAACGATTTTTTAGGGATGTTGTTATCAATTACCAAACGTGAAGTTTACGGACAACGTATTTCTCGTCCTCCTCGTCGTTCTCGTCCTCGAATGGAAGCGTGTATTACCGAGGACGAGGAGGAGAACGACGACGAGGACGATTAAAGTTTTTGATATTTTTTGCAACGTTAGGGCTAACTAACCCGAAAGACGAACATTTCCTGGTCGCTCATTGGGTCCTCGAACTTGCCGGACCAGCGCCCGTGCAAATGCTCACGCGCCTGTTCCAATCCGGCGTCTTGCGCAAACTTCTCGATCGCCACGAGCGAATACGCCGTCAAGAGTTCCGGATTCTCTAAAAGGGCGGTCGAACAGATGTCTTCGAAGCCGGGGTAGCCGTGCTCGAATTCGTAGTTCATGCCGGGGGCCGTCGTCCCCTTTCCCCGGTAGTAATTTCGAACGAAAAAGGTGCAGAGAAAAAACCCTCCTGGCTTGAGCGTCCGAGCCGCCTCCTTGAAGTAGTGCGCCGTAGTACTTGGCATCATGTGAGTGAAGATCGACACCGCAAACGTGATATCAAACCTGCCATCATCGTACGGAAAACGAAAATGGACTGGGTCTTCTTTTCCGCCAGGGTTATAGTGTGTATTGTGCAGGTCGGCGTGGGCAAAGTGAAAGTATGGATACTTGCAGGCATAGAGGTCGCGTAGGTAGGCGATAGCCTCGGCGTCGATATCGAAGCCGTGATAGCTGCCCTCATGACTGATCGCGGGGCGAAGCGAGTATGCATTGCGTCCGACGTTGCAGCCGATTTCCAGGACGTGCGACCGCCTGTTCAGGCCGCAAAACATCTTCAAGTAGCAAGAAAACTCGGTACTCCAGCGGTACCATTCGCTTACGGGTTCGCATATACGGCGGCGCAGATGGATCGGAGGCAGGAACGGATCGTCAATGAATTTCGCCGGATCGGTCCGCCGAGACGGCGTCATGCAGAGTGTCTTCCGCCGCAAGCGAGAGATCCCGCCCATCAACACCCTGCGCAAATACTTCCAAACCGTTTTCACCGTGACCACCGCACCTTCGTCTCC
>CAUZRT010000379.1:0-3178 GCA_963582235.1 Lentisphaeria bacterium | reverse complement strand
AGCTTTTGTTGTCCGGCAATCGCAAGCACCAAGCCCGCCGCAACAAGTACAAGCGTGTCCTGCATCCAAGACTTGTCCAGACGGCAGCCGCGCAACCGAAAGATCGGAAACAGACCGTCGAGGAAATGGCCGCCCTGATCATGGCACAAGCAGAAGCAGCGATCGAATACAAGAAGCTAACCGGCTTTCTGGACAACCCGGCGCCCGACGACGAGTTGCAAGAATAGTTTTTCCGCCTCCGCCCCCCAGCCTTCCCCTCCAGCCCCGTTTTGTCTGTGTGAAAACTGTGGGACTTTGAGCAACGTCTGTGTGAAAACTGTGGGACTGTAACATAGCGTCGCAATATCGCGCAATTGTTAACGGTAGGCGGTAAGTAGGCGGATATAGGCAAGTTACAGCGGCATAAATTGGAGCGGGTAGGGGGAATCGAACCCCCATAACCAGCTTGGAAGGCTGGGGCTCTACCGTTGAGCTACACCCGCAATAAAAAAATCCGGCGATAGGATTTGTGTTTCATTCTGCCGCGGTTGCCTCTTTGCGCGTCGCTGCCCGTGGGCGATGGTAGCGGCCGACGTTCTCACGCATGAATACCGTGAGGAATGTAATGAAGCGCCAGCCAGACAGTCTTATCTTCCGGGTCCGTCCATTCGACACGGTGTTTCCGGTGCGCCGGAATATGAATGTAATCGCCCGGCTTCATGACAACAGATTCCTCTTCGCCTTCGAACATGAGCCTGGCGCCGCCCCGCAGGAGAATGACCCACTCGTTGGTGTCCTGATCAAACCACTCGCCCAGCGGTGTCGCCTGGCCCGTGGAAATAACGCGTTCGAGCTTGAATCCTTCGGTCTGAAGCAGGGTTTCGAAGATTTCCTTGCCGTCGGCTTCCGGGATTTTCGAAAATACGTCCTTGGCTTCCATTCGGGGAAAAGTTCCACAGTTAAGGACTCGCGAAAAAATAATTTTATCCCGATTCGGCAGGGTGAAATTATTTTTTCGCGAGTCCTAAGCACGTTGTTTCAGTTCCGAATTCAAATTTGGTCGGAGGCGATTCCGCAACGCACGTCTGGAACATCTACTCCCGGTGCAATATATCATGACAGTTCGACCTTGACAATTTCGTCGGTTGAAATCGGTACAACAGCCTGAATCAGGCCCATTCGGGCTTGATCCGTATCGGTAGCGCGGTATACTCATTGGTCGCTATGGGGCTTTACTTAAGTAAACGCAACGGTGAAACTCGGTCGTAGCAACGCCCATTAGCAAAGAGGAATTGAAAATTACAAGTTGGTTTCAGGTCCGTTTCGAAGTGCCTGTTGAATGGTATTGTTGTGTGCGGTCTGTTAATCCAGGTGGTTGGCTGCGGTGCGATGATGCACCCGGAACGGCGCGGCCAAACGGGTGGACAGATTGACAAGGAAGTGGCGATTCTGGACGGTATCGGGATTGTACTGTTCATTATCCCGGGGCTGATGCGTACGCCGTTGATTTCTCCATCGGCGCCATTTATCCGCCGGCGGGTTCCGGCGGCTATGATGGCCAATGGCGACGGCGTTGATGGCGGCATCCGGGTGGTCCGCGTCGATCCCGAGCAACTCAGCGCGCAGGCTGTCGCCGACATCGTTTATGCACAGACCGGCCGCCTGGTGCGTTTTGACGATCCCGGCTTACGCGTTGTGGATGCGGACGACGACATCGATGGGCGCGCCGAACTGGTGCGGTTGAACTCGCAATAACGGCGTCGCATCTGCGGTGCGACAACATTCGGTTAGCTTTCGAGGATCTCCCAGGCGGCGCCGCTGTCTGGGAGATTTTTTACCCATGTACCGTTTTCTCTTCTACGCTCATTCGGGTTGGCGATGGCTGGTCATCGGCAGCTGCATAGTGGCGGCCTGTAATCTCCTGCATGGCGCGGTGACCAAGCGTGAGCGGCGGCGGGGTGACAAGTTCATGACGTTGATGTTTCCTTTAGCGCTCGACATCCAGCTTCTTCTGGGCGTCACGGTTTGGATTGCCGGGCAGCATTGGCGGAGCCTGTCGGTATTGAGGAGTTGGGAGCATCCGGTGACAATGATTGTTGTTCTCTTGCTTGCTCACGGCGCGTTCAAGCAGACCAAGTCACAGGATCCCGATACGGATGTATTCAGGAAGGCATTCATTAGGGTGATGGCGGCGGCGGTCCTGATGGCATTCGGGATCTGGAGAATCAGCGGGAATTGATGGTATAGGCTGACAAGGATATGCGGCATTCGAGCCGGACATTTCTGATCATCATCGGGAGCGTGACGCTCATCGGGCTGGCGTTGCGACTGATCGTCAGCATGCAGCTGCTCTCTGCATATTCGCCGGTCGCCAGTCCGTCGCCGCAGACGGACATGCACCAATATCAGATCTTCGCCCGGCAGATCAACGATGGAACTTACGATTTCTCACAGGGGTTTTACTATCAGCCGTTCTACTATGTGGTTTTTCTGCCGGCGATCTACGGCGCTTTCGGGTTTCAACCCGTTGGGCTCATCGTGGTTCAGAGTATCCTGGGAGCGGCGTGCATTTGGCTGATCGGTCTTGCGTTTGCGTACGTGGGCGGTCGGCGCGTCGGGATCGCGGCTGCGATTCTGGCAACTCTGGCGCGGTATCACATTTTCTATACGCCGTTCGCCCTGATCGCCGTCCTGCAGAGTTTCTGGTTGTGTCTGCTCCTGTACTGTTCGATTCTAGCTCTTCGCCGGCGGCATATGGGCTATGTCTGTCTTTCCGGTTTGGTGACGGGACTGGCAATCACGACGCGCGGCAACATTCTTCTTTTCGTGCCGCTGATTCTGTTGCTCATCGTATATTGCTTTCGCGGTCATTGGCGGCAACGGGTTGTTGCCGTCATGCTTTACGTGGTTTGTTGTTATTTACCACAACTGCCGTTTGTCCTTGTCAACTACCGTGCCCATGGCCGCTTGATTGGAGCATCATCAGCGGCTGATGCAGTGCTGGCGCTCGGCAACACTCCGGAATCGCCGCCCGGCGGGCGGGAGCCCGGCAGCGGCGCGGGGTCGATGGAGTACCCGGAATCGTTTCGACAATGGACACGGGAAGCTGCGCGGTCGGGCGACCAGCGTGTCTCCGTCCTTGCCAACACCTGGGGATGGATTGAGCGCGAACCGGCCGCCTATGTCGAGTTGAAGTGGC
>CAUZRT010000378.1:0-3206 GCA_963582235.1 Lentisphaeria bacterium | reverse complement strand
ACGGGCAATTGGAATCGGACCAGGAGATGGTGCCGTTCTCGGCATATTGGATGCAGCTTTTCGCGGCAACGGAACTGTTCTTCGGGGAACCCGATTCACTCAATCCTCCGTACCCGATCTTTGCCGATCGTGGTCCGGGACCTCTGTTGGGAGACTATTACCGCCTTCTTCTGCCAGGACGGCACGCGCTGCGCTTTGCATCGATGCCGGCCGGCATTGCTCACCAACCGCCCGGGGCGGCGGCGTTGATTGCCGGCGAACCGGTTGTCATTATGGCAGAGGTCGACCCCGTGTATGCCGGCGCCCAGTTCTTCGATATCGAGGTGCCGGATGGTTTGGATGGCGATCAGCTGCCGCGCCATGTCGATCTCGATGTATCGTTGCAGCCGCTGGCCGTGGAGTGTCGGATCACATGGCGTGCCCTCCCGGACGGCGACTGGCAAACCGACCCGCTTGCACCCTCCGACGAAGCCGAGAACATCTTCGCTTTCGAGCTTTCGGAAAAGGATGACGGCGATACGCTCGAGTATTTCCTGGCCCTGTATCGCGCCATTGACGACGCCCTCATTGCTGTTCTTCCGGAGCCGGACGGTACCTTCCAGCTGACCTTCGCCGAGGCCCGCAGTCAACCCCCCATCGAGACTGTGACCGATCCGGGCGACCTTCCGCCGTCATCAAATCAAAGTGTGTCGCCCATTCGATTGTATGGCTCCTGGTTTTATTCCGAGGAATTCATGCGCTAGAAATGCAGTTCTCTCTCAGCCACAAAGTAGCGAATTCGAGCCCTGAGTAGCGAGCTTCAGTCCGCCGGCTGGCGGATCCTCGCGCACCGCGCCGAAGCCGGGCGAAGGCGGTTCCTCGTTTTCGGAGCGTGTCAGCGCGATGTTCGCCGTGACAGAAAGCAACCGGAATCGAGGACGAAGGCCGAGGACGATTCTTCTTGTCCCTAATATTCCACCCTTCCAACATTCCAATTTCTTATCATGCGCATACTTGTGACCGGCGGTGCCGGCTTCATCGGCAGCCATATCGTTGAACAGTTCCATGATCGCGCCGAGGTTCGCGTCCTCGATGATCTCAGGACCGGACGTTATGAGAATATCGAAGAGTTCAACGTCAACATGATCCGCGGGTCGATTCTTGATACCGAACTCCTGGAGGCGGCCATGGACAGGGTGGACTATGTCTTTCACCTCGCCGCCATGATCAGTGTCCCGGAGTCCATTGGAAACCCGATTGAATGTGTCCGCATCAACAGCGAAGGGACTTTGGCCGTCCTCGAGGCGGCCACCCGGGCCGGTGTGAAGAAGCTCTGCTTCAGTTCGTCCGCGGCCGTGTACGGCGACAACCCGGCTGTGCCGAAACTGGAAACCATGCTGCCGGAACCCAAAAGCCCGTACGCCGTGACCAAACTCGACGGTGAATTTTACTGCCGCATGTACACCGATGGGGGACGATTGCCGACGGCCTGCCTGCGCTACTTCAATGTCTTCGGCCCGCGTCAGAATCTCAACGGCCAGTATGCTGCTGCGGTGCCCATATTTGTGAATAAAGCCGTCAGAAACGAAGCGGTGACGATCTTCGGTGACGGCGAGCAGACGCGCGACTTCATTTTTGTCAAGGATATTGTTGCCGCCAACCAACACCTGATGATGAGCAACTGCACGGGCGTTTACAACGTTGCCTATGGCGGCCGCATGACCATCATCGAATTGGCGCGACGCATCATCGAGTTGACCGGTTCGACATCACGGATCAACTATGCCGAACCACGACCGGGCGATATCAAACACTCGATGGCGGCCATCGAACGCTTGCTGGCAACGGGATTCAGCATCGGCAGCGATTTCGAATCCGGCCTCGGTAAGACGATCGAGTACTTTCACAATAACGCGTGAAACGTGAGGCGTGAGGCGTGAGCAATAGTGGGCATGTCCCGGCGGGCGCGTTTCGCACACCATGGTAGTGCGTCGATCGGCTTTGAGACGTTGGAACGGTGAACATGGGCAGACGACTGCCGGTAATCATCAAAGAAGTCACTTTCCAAATCCGGGGAAGAGGGCGGGAGCATCACCGTCCATAATCTGCAAATTTTTCAAAGGCAGCGCCGATCACTGGGTGCGACGTTTTGAAAACGGCGCCGTACTGCTGAATATGCCCCATGACCGATTGGACGTACACATTGTCCGGTTCTCCGTCGGGATACAGCCGTCTGGATGGGGGAGCAAGAAGCCGATGTCGACGATGTCAACAATGGTGATCCCAGCGCCGGTTTGGCACAATCAAAAAGGTTGCCGTATCGCCGTTGAATGTGCTCCTGGTCCGAACAAAGGCGCCTTAGGCAGTTCCAGCTTATTGCGGAGCACGGGGCCGCCCGGTGCGGGGGCGAGGCGTCGGGACTACCAACGGCCGGCCTCCTAAACGTGCCGGTTCCCTTCACCTCCGTAACCATCCCAAACCTGGAAGATCCCGCTTATGCGGGAAGCGGGATCTTCGCTACGCTATGATTATACGCACTATGCCTGTATTACCGGAGCACCGGGCCTACCCGAGGCGGGATCAAGGCATCGGGCAACACAGGCGTGTGACGGACACAGTCTAATGTGGGAGCCCGCGTCCCCGCGGGCGACTCTTCAGACTCTGGCATCGTGTCGCCTGCGGGACGTAGCCTCCCAAATTTTCGGCAATTCAATCCGCGCACTGAACATCACGCCACCACCTGGCTGAATGCTGGTGTTTCAGAAGCGCCTTACTTCACGAGCCGTATGGTCAGCGGACACTGTTAGGGCTACGCTGCTGTTCGCTTTGACACTGGCGATGATGACCAGACAAGATCGGCAATCACGATGACAGGGACCAGGCATGAAGCCGATGAACACAAAACAAAGGACGAACGCAATGATCCCGTAAATAGTCATGGAAATCTGGGAATTCAGCGATTCCTTACCGTGCTCATCAACACGCAGAAACTCATTTTTTTAATCAGGCATATCACCAGGGGCCCGATCAAGTTCCCGAACGGGATACCGATAAACCCGGCAAGTGATGTCAGATGGCAGAGCATATTCCATGTGTTGGCTTGCGTAGCCGCTCTCTTCTGCCCTTGTCATTCCTCCCTTTCAGTTGCGACATTCCCCATTCCCCTACTTCCTCTTCCGCCTCTTAACGGTTTTTCTTTTCTCTCTTCCGTCGCCTTTTGAAAGCTT
>CAUZRT010000377.1:0-3222 GCA_963582235.1 Lentisphaeria bacterium | reverse complement strand
CATTCCGGCGGCATTCAAAAATAAACCTAAGTCGAAAGGAGGCTGTGGTTATGGCTGATTCAAATCCGGCCGGGCTGGCCGGCGTTGTCGCCGGACAGACGGCAATTTGCACTGTGGGAAAAGAAGGCGTCGGCCTGACGTACCGTGGGTATTCAATTGACGAACTAGTCGAGCGGACGGAGTTCGAGGAAGTCGCCTATCTGTTGCTGCGTGGAAAATTACCGAACCAGTCGCAACTCGACGCCTACCGGCAATCCCTGAAGGGCATGCGCGGCCTTCCGGATTCCTTGAAGACGGTACTCGAACAGCTGCCGGCCACCGCCCATCCCATGGATGTCCTCCGAACCGGTTGTTCGGCACTCGGGACTCTGGAGCCGGAGGACGATACTCACGACGCTGTGAGCATCGGCGACCGGCTGATCGCGGCCTTTCCATCGATGCTGCTTTACTGGTACCATTATGCCAACCGCGGCGATCGAATCGACACCGAATGCGATGAGATGTCGGTGGCCGGCCATTTTCTCGCACTGCTGCATGGCAACGATCCGGAAGAGCTGCAGCGCAAGACGATTGACGTGTCGCTGATTCTTTACGCGGAGCATGAGTTCAACGCCTCGACATTCACCGGTCGAATTATCACATCGACCCTGTCCGATTTTTATTCGGCAGTCTGCGGTGCCATCGGCGCGCTACGCGGCCCACTCCACGGCGGCGCCAACGAAATGGCGATGGCACTAATTGAACGGTTTGACAGCCCCGATGCCGCGGAAGCAGCCATCCTCGAGATGCTCGCCAAGAAAGAGAAAATCATGGGCTTCGGACATCGGGTCTATCGGGAATTTGACCCGCGATCAGACATTATCAAAAGCTGGGCCGGGAAGCTGTCCGAATCGACCGGCGACACGGTGCTGTATCCCGTTTCCGAGCGCGTCGAAGCCGTCCTGCGGCGGGAAAAGAATCTGTTTCCAAATCTAGATTTCTACAGTGCCTCGGCCTACCACTTCTGTGGGATTCCGACGCCGATGTTCACACCGCTGTTCATCATATCCCGCATCACGGGCTGGGCGGCTCATTTCATTGAACAACGGGCGGACAACCGGCTTATCCGGCCATCGGCCGACTATGTCGGCCCGTCCTTGCAGTCCGTATCCCTGATCAACGAGAGGTAGATTGATGGTGATGCGTATTCGGAACCCACACGAGAGCCTCGTTCTCTCTGGCAATTGCTGAGCCGACACCGATGACGACAGTCGTCTGGCGGTTCCAGATCATATAGGGGAAACGAATACAAAGCACGAAGTTCAATCGTCTCGCGAATCAGCTGAGCGATCGGTGTGCAAGGTCGAATTGTCTCGCGAAAGGGATGAGGAATCGGCACACCCGCCTTCGCCCGAGGGGCTACGGCGGGGCACGAAAACGGGACACGAGTCTCGTTGAGCGTCGAAGCAGCACGTCAGGAGAGAACGATACCGATGGAGGCAACGGCGAGTACGCTGCGCCTCATCGGCTTTACGATCGATGTCCGTGGATACTGCCAATGACCGGAACTGTCGATAATACCACGTCCGAGCTTGATTCGGTCGTCGCCGATATCGTTGATTACATTGTGGATTTTCGGATCGACAGCGAACTGGCGTTCGAGACGGCGCGTTATTGTCTTCTGGACACGATCGGGTGCGGTCTGCTGGCTCTGGATTATCCGCAATGCACGAAACTGTTGGGGCCGATTGTTCCGGAGGCAAGTGTCTCCAAGGGAGCGCGCGTGCCCGGGACGGCCTACGAACTGGATCCGGTTCAGGCCGCGTTCAATATCGGTTGCATGATTCGGTGGCTGGATTTCAACGATACCTGGCTGGCCGCCGAATGGGGGCATCCCTCCGACAATCTCGGAGGAATCCTGGCCGTTGCTGATTATCTGAACCGCGCTCGTGGCGCTGCGCTGACCGTGCGGGATCTCCTGACCGCGATGATCAAGGCCCACGAGATTCAGGGCGTGCTGGCGCTGGGAAACAGTTTTAACCGGGTCGGGCTCGATCACGTGCTTCTGGTACGTGTGGCGACGGCTGCTGTCGTCACCGGCATGCTTGGCGGAACGCGGGCACAGATAGCCAATGCGGTTTCGAATGCCTGGGCGGACGGCGGTGCCCTGCGCGTCTACCGTCAAGCGCCGAATACAGGCTCCCGAAAGTCGTGGGCCGCCGGGGACGCAACGAGCCGCGGCGTGCGCCTCGCCTTTATGGCGATGGCCAACGAGATGGGCTATCCCTCGGTGCTGACCACCGCCACCTGGGGCTTTCAAGACGCGCTTTTTCGTTCGACGCCGGTGACGCTGGCACAACCCCTCGACAGCTATGTCATCGAGAACATACTGTTCAAGATCTCCTTTCCGGCGGAATTCCATGCACAAACGGCCGTGGAATGCGCCGTTCAACTGCATGAAAAGATCAGGGACCGGCTCCATGATGTACGCTGCATTCGTATCCGCACCCATGAGTCGGCAATCCGAATTATCAGCAAGACCGGCCCGCTGCATAATCCGGCGGACCGGGACCATTGCCTGCAGTACATGGTGGCTGTCGGCCTCATCTTCGGGCAGTTGACAGCGGCCCATTACGAGGATGATACCGCCGCCGATACGCGCATCGACGCCTTGCGTGAGTTGATGACCGTGGGAGAGGACGAACATTACAGTCGCGACTATCTCGATCCGTTGAAGCGGTCGATCGCCAATGCATTGCGAATCGAGTTCCAGGATGGATCACACACCGACTGGATCGCCGTGGAATATCCCATCGGCCACCGCCGGCGCCGCTCGGATGGGCTCCCGTTGCTGATGAAAAAATTCGAGGCTGCCGTCCATGACCGGTTCGACGCGGCCCGGACGCGAATCACACTGGATCGTTGCACGGACGCACCCATGCTTTTGGCGACGGACGTTTCCGAGTTCGTCAGTCTGTTCGCGATGTGAATATTCAGCTACGAAGAATCTGCTTAAAGGAGTGCTTTTACGCATGCCTTCATCGAGTCACGGTTCGAGTATGACGTGGTTGGTCTTCGCTTTAATGACGGTTGTATTCTGGGGCCTGTACGGCGTCTTTCTGCACGCCGGCCAGGCGGGAATGGCCGATGCCGAAAACGGGCGTTACAAGGCGTTCCTGCTAGTCGGTATCGCTTACTTTCTCACGGCTATCGTGGCGCCCCTGGCCATCCTGTTCGTCAATG
>CAUZRT010000376.1:0-3254 GCA_963582235.1 Lentisphaeria bacterium | reverse complement strand
GCAATGAATTGTTTCGTCGTCGGACGATACAAACTTTGATCGTAAACTCAAATCGATCCGGGGTTCGATGCTGTTAAAGCTCGCCAATAGTCGCCAGGGTTCACGCCGTAGGCAATTCGACGGAGTTTTCCGCCTGATGCGGATCCGCCCCTCTGGCGGAATGATGGCGTTCACGGTCAGCGTTCGCTATTGCGGGCGGAACGATTGGTTGGACGAAGCGGGAAACAGCCCCGTAGGATTCTCCCCAAGTCAACGCCCCTTCTCAAGGGGCTTCCTAATACCACCCGCCGTGCGGGTGGTCGATTAATCCGTCTCGTCGACGGTCATGAACGGCGCCAGCTTTTTCAGACTGTTTGGACCGATTCCTCTTATTTTCAGGAGGTCCTCCATTTTTCCGTAGGGCCGTCCATCGACGATTCGCTTCGCCAGGGCAGGGCCGACACCCTTGATCGTGCTGATGGCTTTGACACTTTCCGTATTGACGGCGATCGGGGATTCCGCGGCCGTCGGCGGCGGTTGACTGTCCTTGAAAATAAACGCTTGCAGCTCCTGCTCTTCCTGACGCTGCGCTGCCTGCAGCTAAGAGATTCTCTCCGGATCGCTCGCCGACTAGACACCGACTCTACGCAAGGCGGCCGCGAGTCCGTCATCCCGCAGGCGGGCTCCCATTTCATCGCGGGGATACGCCGCTGGGTGTTTTTCTCCCGACCCCCTTTGCACGCGCCAGACCCGCGGCAACGAGGGCCGTTCCGAGATCGACGCCGTCGGCTGTTGTGACAAACGCGTAGTTTCTTTTTTTCGACGAACGCCCCATGGCGCTCGCGTAGCTCGTGTGAACGGTGAAGGGGACGGCCAACAGCCGTTCCGTCATGGCGCGGGCTTTCTCGCCGTGCGCAATTCCGGTATCCGCATCCACGAGGCCGAAGTACCGGGTCTGCTCGCGCAGGCGCCGCATGTCGATTTCGGTCCGCGCGTGCATTTCCGGGCAATCGACAAAGTAGAGCCGTAGCCACAGCCGCTTGCCGTTAGCGTCGACCTGAAAGCTATCGCCATCGTTACCTGCCCCGTTGATGAGCGTGACGTTGGTCAACCGTTCCAGTTCGGCCGCGGAGGCCGACAAACACAGGATAAGGCAGAACACAGAAATTAGAATCGGCTGCCCCTGCCGGCGAAAAGGTCCGGATCGTTTTCGGTCCTGTTGTCGGCTCCTTATTTCATGGATTGTAATGACCACGCCTGACCTTTCAGAATGTAAGACTCTAAGTTTTTTTGCGGGTCCCGCGAAAAAAGTGGCGCTTCGCGCCGTTGCAGCCCATCGTATTCGATCCATTCGTGCTCGCCCTATTCGTAATCGGTGTTTAACTCGCATTGGATTACGAGTGGAATAGATTACGAACCAGATCGACAATTTATTGCCGATGTGCGTTGACTAAACGCCTACTGGAAATTGGATATTTTATCAGTCACGGGCTGATTCCGTGAGGGACCTTGTCCCGTCCGAACGGGATTCACGTCCGCGGTTGGAAACGTCCAATGATCGTGCAACCGACCTTAATAAGACAGCCTTGTGGTGACTTTTAAAATTAGGATCACTTCCCCTTTCGCGGCCCGATTTCAAGACGGTCCGGCAGGTCGTTGCGCTGCTCTTCCGGATTGCCGAGCTTGCCGGTCAGCGGCAGATCGAGCGCCGCGAAAAAGCATCCCAGCATCCCGAGAAGGAACTCCTGCTGAAACTCGAAGAAGTCCGGATCGGACCCGGCCCGCTCGCCACTGTGCCCATCGATGTCGACATACAGTATCCTGGGTTGATTCGGAAATCGTGTTTGCGACTCACGCAGCCGATCAAACACGGACTGGGCAGAATCGCTGAATCCGTCCGACCCGGAAACGGCAACGTACAGCGATACCGAGCCATCCGGGTTTTCGAAAACGCCGGGCCGATCCGGCTTGCGGAATATCATTTCATCTTTCGACATTATTTTCCTCTTTTGCCCGCGGAACACTCCGTCATTCGACAGGGCAGACGCGGATTGATGCGGGTGAAAAATCCGAGAGCCTTGATCAATCAGGAATCAGGGAGTCAAAAAAAAATCGATTTTGGGTTGACGGCGTATGACCGGCGAGCATGCCATTGCCAGTCGGACGCACAAGTACCGCTGGAGTTTTTTGTACGAGCTGTTAAGTGATCGCTGAACGCTTGCAAACTTGAACACCCGCGTGGGTATGAGTACGGTGTCATGGGAAATTGTTGCGAACTTGGGGCAACAGCGATTTCAAGCGACGGAGCAATATATCCCGGCACAGATCGGTGTCCTTGTGCGACGCCCAGGTTTCACGACCACGACCTGAACCAGCGGACAACCGTCTCGTCTCCTGCCGGCTCCGTCGTGTATGGCGGGACCGGCAGGAGGCGGGAAGAGCGCCGCCTCCTGTAGATGTCAATCCTCGTTCCACCGGCACCGGGCCGGTGGGGGAGGATGCCCTTGTGACTAAGCACCGGCTCCATTGCGTGCCGTTCGCGTCAAAGGGCGGGGTTTTCTATGAGCACGCAATACGGAGTCATCAATGAGCGAACCTCGCGACAATAACGCTTCGACGCTCGTCCTCGATGTCGGTAAAACCAATGTCAAGCTTCTGGTCATTAGCAAAACCGGCGACGTGCGCGACGAGGCACGGCTCGACAACCAGTCCGTCGACGCACCCCCATATCCGCACCCCGACATCGAACGAGTCTGGGCGTGGCTACTGACATCGGCGGTTGAATTCGCGAGTCAATACAGCATCGATGCAATTGTGCCGACGACCCACGGCTGCGCGGCGGGCCTGGTCGACGAGCAGGGGCTCGTTCTGCCGATCCTCGATTATGAGACCGAGATTCCGGATGAAACCAGCGAGGCCTTTCGTGCTGTGGCACCGTCATTCGCTGAAACCACGACACCCACTCTGCCCGTCGGTTTCAACCTCGGGCGTCAGCTGTTCTGGTTGCAGCGGGATTTTTCCGAGGCGTTCTCGCGAACTAGGTGGATACTTACCTATCCACAGTACTGGGCTTGGCGACTGTGCGGCGTTGCCGCGAGCGAATTGACGTCGATCGGATGTCACAGTCACCTATGGAACACGAAGGGGGGGCGCTGGTCTTCGCTCGTCGAAAGGCAGGGCTGGGGGCCCCTGTTTCCGCCAATCAAGCCGGCGTACGCGGCCTTGGGCACGATTCACCCCGAGGTGGCAGAGAGAACCGGCCTGTCACCGCAATG
>CAUZRT010000375.1:0-3261 GCA_963582235.1 Lentisphaeria bacterium | reverse complement strand
CGAGAGGCGGTGGAAATGATCGCCAATCCTGTCATCACGGTCCGCTGCCTTTCGCAATGAACGCCACGTGGCACCCTCGTCCGGCACCGGTCCCAGCCTGTCATCGCACCGGGTGCGCCAGTTTCCGTCGGCAAACATGACATAGCGGTCCTCGGCCGTCGAGTAAACGCCCGCGGGCCGGTTGTCTTCATACTTCAATAGCCCGTCCTTCTGGTTACCGTCGTCATATTGACCGCCTGTGATCCCGGAATGGACGAGTTCTTCGACCAGCGGCACGGTAAATGACTCGTCGTCGATGCAGGTATCCATGATTTTCAAGATAGCCCGGCATACGTCGACTCCGACGTAATCCATCAGTTGCATGATGCCCATGGGACGCAAGAGGAAATTCCGGGTGACGCGATCGAGAACATAGACCGCCTCGAAATCGCGAAACTCGTCGGCGAGTGAGTTGACGCCTTCCATGGCGGCGCGGATTTCGCGCATGAAATGCCCATTGCCGATGAATCCGGCCACGTCATTTGACGTGACAACAGTTTTCCCCAATCGTTTTACCAGTTCACGGCCGAGGGCAGCCACCCGGTCGCCGCCCGGGGGGGGGAGGGGGATCAATTCCAGCAGCTTTTGTACTGGCGGCGGGTTATAAAAATGAAAGCCGATAATCCGATCGTCCAACGACGCGGACTCGTTGAGCAGGGCAATCGGGACCGAGCTTGTGTTGGTTAGAAAAACCGTGGTCGCCCGACACAACGATCGGAGCTGACGCAACAGATCGCATTTCAGATCGATGTCTTCACTGATGGCTTCGAACACCATCGTTGCGTCAGTTGCATCGCC
The DNA here is from genome assembly GCA_963582235.1 of Lentisphaeria bacterium. Classification (GTDB taxonomy): domain Bacteria; phylum Verrucomicrobiota; class Lentisphaeria; order JABSQK01; family CAJWLW01; genus CAUZRT01. The sequence goes on along the minus strand of CAUZRT010000375.1, from coordinate 2,424 downwards.
TAGTTCGGTGCCGATGGCGACACTGGCCATGGTCGCATCGACAGTCGCCGCGATCTCCTCTGTACCGGCAGCGCGATCGCCGCGATCCTTGCCGCACCCGCTTGATGGGTCGACTCGCTGCTCCGTAACCCGCGTCAATTGTTTCCGCAGATAATCGGCGAGCCCGCTGTGCGCGTCTGCGTTTGGATCGATCAACGTCAGCCGGCGGTTGTCTCTGGCGCCTTCCGTGTCCGGGCGCAACATATCCAGCAGCAGCAGAAGCGCGATACCGCGCCCCATCTTGCCGGCAGCGCCGATTACGGCTGGATGCCGGAGATAATCGGCCAACGTTGTAGGCGGTTCGGCGGGCATCGGAGAAATAGACGTACCGCGTGATGCGCGGATGTTTACTTGATCCAATAAAAAACCGTAATTTAGCGTCAGAAGAAAATTTTTCATTATAGATACAGCTTGATATGCCACTCGGATCTCGTACACTCCAGCCTACGCACGAAATCCTGCCGTTTCCCACCCGCGTCATTCATAAACTTCGCGACGTACTCGAAGCGCAGGTTGTTGATTGCTTCCCAGCATCGACCAACAAAAGGAGAGAATCCATGCCTCAAGGTAAAGAAGTATTTGCCGGATTGAACAAGAACGGTGTGATTGTATTCATCTTCTTGCTCATCGGGTGTCTGCCGCTTTGCTGGCTTCCGTGGGTCATCTATTCATTGAAAGCAGAATCAAGCGGCGGCGGCGAAGGCGGGGGCAAGGGTTGACGATGTCCCGTCCTTTCGGCCGCTAACCACGGCCTGCGGCCAGGCGCGGATCTCTGATTCGCTTCGCCGCACTCATAGCTTGTGACCGTAGTCGACGATTGTCTGCGCGAGAATGAGGACAATGCTGTTATCATGTTTGCCCGCGGTCAAATCTTCTGTCTGAGCGTCATGGCGGCAGCATTGTTGCCGGTCTACATCTGCTGGAACCTGTTCTTCCTGGCCCACGGGCGAACGGCTCCGAGCCTCTTGCTGGCGCTCACCGGTAGGCCGTCGCCGACCACGGGAATGACACGAAGCCTGAACACCTGCTGCACGGAGATGCGGCTGCGGCATTGCAATGGCACCCACTGACGTTGCCGGTCCTGCTTCTTTTCTGTGCTTCGCTTGGATTTCTGGCATGGTGCGCGATGCGCCGCTGCCGGATCATATTGCCGGATTGGATGTTGCAAGTGTGGCTGGTCCTGCTGGCGGCTGGCTGGATCATCAAGTTGACCGGCAATCCCGCGTATTGGTATGATTTGGGATTCTGAATTTCGGACCGACGTAGCTACCCGAGCGACCTCGGTCCCCAATCCCCATCCTTCCTTCACCCATCGGCGTACAATGCTTCGATGTCATCGGCGAACTGTTCCCAGACTTTCGAGCGCCGCAGTTTCAGGGTGGGCGTCAACAGCCCCTCCTGATCCGCCAGTCGCGTCGGCAGCAGGGCAAACCGCTTGATTGTCGACCAGTCCGGAAGACCGTCCCGGGAGGCCTCGATCAGCTTTTTAAAATGGTCCGCAACGAGTTGATGATCGAGTATCTCCTTCATTGAAAGGGCTGGATCGATGCCGTGTTTCCGGGCGTAATCCTCGAGGTTCGGGAGGTTGGGAAAGATCAGCGCCGAGCAAAACTTGTAACCGGCACCAACGACAACGGCGTCGTCAACAAGCCGATCCTGTCGAAGACGGATCTCCAGGGGCTGCGGTGTGACGTATTTTCCCGTGGAGAGCTTGAACCGGTCCTTGAGACGATCGGTAATGCGCAGCATTCCGCAAGCGTCGAATTCGCCGATGTCACCGGTGTGAAACCAGCCACCGGCGTCGATCGCCTCTTTCGACGCTTGCGGGCATCGGTAGTAGCCTTTCATGACATGGGGCCCACGCGTCAGGATCTCACCATTACTGGCAATGACGACATCGATTCCGGCAATCGGTACACCGACGGACCCGGCACGGTTGAGTGACGAGCGGTTAAAGGAAATGACCGGCCCGGTCTCCGTAAGTCCGTACCCCTGGTAAATATTGATATCGGCCGCCGCGAAAAAATCGATGAGGTCGCCGCGGACGGCCGCGCCACCGGCGATGATGAATGAGATCCGACCCCCGAGGGCTGTCCGCCATTTCGAGAAGACGATCTTGCCGGCGATGGCACGCTTGAGCCGGTTGGGTAGCCGCTGCTGCTCCTCGAGCCTGAATTGACGGGCCAGATCCAGGGCCCACCGGGCGACACGGCCGCGCATACCGGGCACCGCATCGCTTGCCGACAGGATGTCTTCATGGATTTTCTCGAGGACGCGCGGCACTGTTGCGAACGTTGTCGGTTTGATACTCTTGAGATGGTGGCTGAGATCTTTGGTGTTAGAAAAATATACTGAAAATCCGAAATATACGTACCCGTACACCAT
>CAUZRT010000374.1:0-3262 GCA_963582235.1 Lentisphaeria bacterium | reverse complement strand
CAGCAGACCACCGACAATGCGGGCTCTGCGTTCGCCGCCGTCGGTTGCGATTCTGTACTCCGTGAGCAGATCGAGAATGATGTTGTCGTCGTTGCCCGTGTACAACGCAATCTCCGACTGGCGCCCGGCCTCGCAGACGCCCCGGATCACGTCAAAGGTCTGATATCGATTGAACGGTGCGATCTTGATGGCAATGACATTCTCGATCTCGGCAAACTCGCGCCAGAATTCATACGACAACAGACGCCCGCCAACCGCCGGCTGCAGATAAAAGCCGACCATCGGAATGATGTCCGCCACTTTCCGGCAGTGTTGCACTAATTCCGGAATGTCCGCCGCCGCCATCGCCGCCAGACTGAGCAGGCCGGCATGAAACCCCGATTCCGCCGCAAAGGATGCCTCGCCGACCGCCTGCTCCGTACGGCCACAGATCCCAGCGATCTTGATGATCTCCCGCCCGCTTTTCGTACACCAGTCATCGATGGTTTCCGAGGCCAATGTCAACACCGCCTCGAACAGTCCAATGTCCGGCGCCCGGATTTCAAACTGCGTCGTATGGACACCGATGGCGATGCCCCCGGCACCGGCATCGATGTAATACCGCGTCAGGGCACGCTGGTGCCGTTCATCAAACCGCCGGTCGGCATCGAGGGCAAGCGGATGCGCGGGAATAACGATACCTTGCCGCAAGCGCGTCAAAATAGTCGAAGGTATTTCCTGCATGCTGTGCAGTGCGTATTACGTAATGCGAATATGGAGATCGCCTTTGCAAATGTTAAGATTAGAAATTCCCATCGCGTGCTTCAAAGTGGGTTGGCTTGCCGAGGGACGGACCGCCGATCTGAATCCAGTGTGCCGTCCATTCAATCATCTGCTCGAGCCCAACGCGGGGACGGCCGAACAGCCCGGCCGCCTTGCCGGCGTTGCTCAGCAATGCCGATCCGGTCTCCTCGCCATCGAAATGCGGGGTCTTTCCGAACAGCACACCGAATTGCCCGGCCACTTCCCGTATCGATATCGTCTCGGGCCCCGTGACGTTGAGTATTTCCGGCGGCGATGCGCAAAAATCCAGGGCCAGCAGCGCCTGGGTATTCGCATCCCCCTGCCAGATCACGTTGGCATAGCCCGTGGCCAGCGGCACCGGCTCATCGGCAACGACTTTGCTGCCAATATCGTACAGGACGCCATAACGCAGATCAGTGGCATAGTTCAAACGGAACAGCACCATGGGGGTCTTATTTATCTGGGAATAGTACGTGAAAACCCGCTCCCGTCCGAGGCACGACTGTGCATAATCACCAACCGGATCGGTCGGGGCGGTCTCCGTACACCCCCCCGAATCCACAGCGACAAACGGATAGACATTCCCCGTCGAAAACACGACGATCCGGCTTTCCCTGAATCGTCGCGCCACATTGCTCGGAACAATCGTGTTCATGGCCCAGGTCAGCGCTTCGGAGTCTTGCGTCCCGAACTTCTTACCGGCCATGTAGATGATGTTGCGCACCTCCGGTAGCGCCTGCACGGCGTCGGGGTCCAGGAGGTCACAGGTGATGGTTTTTACTCCCAACTCGTCCAGCCTGTCGCGCGCCGCGGTATCGGAGAAACGGGACACCCCGACAACCTGTTTGCCGACGCCGCCCTGGCGGCAGGCGCGCAGGGCCTCGCGCCCCAGTGTCACGCCCATCTTTCCGGCAATGCCGAGAATCATGATATCTCCACCCAGGCGCTGCATCAGCTCAACGAGCGGCGGCGGCGGAATTGTCATCACCTCCTCGAGCTCTTCTGCGGACGATATCTTATGGGAAAATTTCACGAAACAGTGGCCTCGATAATCTGTGATCCCTTTGAATTTGCTGCGCCAACAAAAGGATTGCAAGGGAGGCGGAAGCGTACATATCTAGCATCCCGATCAACAAGCGGAAGTTTCATCAGCCCTGCAGGTCGCCGAACAACGGCTGCACGACATCCGTAACCGTGATAACACCGGCCGGGCGGCCGTTTGCGTCCTCGGCGGTCAGCATCGGGCTTTTCAAGATGCGAGAACGCAGCAGGATCTGGTGAATCGGTGCATCCTCCGAGATGTTCGGCAACGGCCGCACATAGTCGATGACCGTGTTTCGGTGCCAGTCGTCCGGCAAGACTTTGAAAAGCACGTCATAAATGGTGAACACGCCCATCCAATCGCTCGCATCATCATGTCGGTAGACCGGGAATCGCGACAATCGGCACGCCTTCGCTTTTTCAACCGCCTCAGCCAACGTCCACGAGCCGGGCAGGCTGATTACCTTCTCGACCGGTGTCATCAGATCCCGTACCTTTTTTTTGTGAAAACCCAGAGCGTTCTCCATGAGACGTTTCGCTTCCGTGTCGATGAGCTCGGCCTCTACGCTCTCGTGGAGCATCAACCGGAAATCGTCGCGCACGACGTTCAAATCAACGGCAGTATCGGGTTCGCGGCCCACAATCCGGTTAATGGCAAGGGTCACAAACGTCAGCACCTTGATGAAGGGGAAAAATATCCAATGAAAAATGTAGATGGGATAGATCAGCAATTGACAACGGGCGAAGGGCTGTTGACGAAACCAGACCTTCGGCGTCACCTCCCCGAAAACCAGCACGACCACGGTCAGAACGCCCGAACACGACACCGACAGCAGCATCGAGTTCTGATACGTCCCGATAATCTCGTCGAAAAAGATCGCAGTGAAACAGTTCGCCAGGTTATTTCCGAGCAGAATGGTTCCCAGCATGAGCGCCGGCTGCTGCAGAAAGCGCTGCATGACGCGGGCACTGCGTGAGCCGGTGGCTACGGCATGGTCCAGACGCGCCTGCCGCACCGACATCATGCCGTTTTCAAAGCCGCTGAAACAGGCCGAAGCCAAGAGAAACGCGACCGTTAGTATGATGAGTATCAACATAGAATGAAGTTAGCCGGCTCCGCCGGGGCTCCTTTGCGTCGAGGTCATGCAATCCGTCGGCTGACGGATCGCTATGGTCAACATGTTTGCCCCTTGTGAAAATATCGCCTAAATAGAATTTCCTATGCGATCAAGTTAATTACTCGTCATTGGCGTCCGGACACATCGGCTACAGAGCTGTCCGTTTTTCGCCGTCACACCGACCCCGGCCCGCGAATACAGAGATCGACGTAGACCACACGATGGTGGTAAACGGCACCGACGGTAAACTGATGGTGGTCGATGTCGACGGAGTCGCCTGCCTTGGGAATCCGCCCAAGACGTTCCGTTATGAGGCCGCC
>CAUZRT010000373.1:0-3288 GCA_963582235.1 Lentisphaeria bacterium | reverse complement strand
GGGATGACGCCGACCCGCTGAAATATTACTGGAAGTCGCTCGATACAAAGTTCGTCGAATTTCACGACATGCATCCTGATGCGTAGGGATCACGTTTCGGATTCCAAGGACGATCTACCACGATACACTGGTTCCCAAAACGATCTCTTAGGAGGTAATGGACATGTCCGATACGCAGGTTCCACCGATCGATCCCGAAGAGGAGATCGACTTCATGAATGTAGACGAGACGGATTTCTCGTCGATGACGCGCGCGGAGCAGATTCGCCACGGTCTCGGCATGGCCACAGGCTGACACGCACCCGGCCATCGGTCAACGCCTCTTTTCCAGTTTCTAGGTCTGACCCTGCCTCCGGGGCGGTTCAGAAAGTTGTCGAAGTGCAGGATGCCGTATCCTGAATGACCACAATATCGGACGGGACTCTTGTTCATGACCGAAAAACTGTTTATCTCTTTTACCATGGACGCCGAACGAATCGCCGGCAAATGTCCCACAGGCGGCCCGCCGAGTTGGGAGTTTGCCGAAAAATCGGTGCGAGATTACTGCGGTCTTCTCGGCAGTCGCGGGTATCCCGTTACCTTTTTCATTTTGCCGGACACTGCTGAACAACAGTCTTCGCTGTTTAGAGACGTAGCTCGCGACGGTCACGAATGCGCTATGCATTTTCATGCGCAGTCATGGCGCGACAACTACCTGTCGCCGGATGACTGGCAATACTTGGGAGGCTATCCGCCCGACGTCCAGGAACCTATCTTGCGCGACGCCAGAGACCAGTGGGCTGATGCAATGGGACACATGCCTGCAGCGTTCAGGCCGGGAAACTGTTCCGCGAACGATGCTACGTACGGAATCCTGGAGTCTCTGGGGTTCACATGCGGAAGCGTGAGTATCCCGGGTCGGTGTAAAGCGTCGTTTTACGCAATCTGGACCGATGCCGACAGAACCGTGCACCGTGCTAATCATGCGTTCCGCATGGTCGCAGGCGACCTCGATTTCGTCGAAGTGCCAATAACCACAGACTGTCGGGTCACCGACCATTGGTCCGGCACCGGGGATGTTCGTTTTGAAACGGCGGAAGTCCCGGCCATTGTTGCAGGGGCCACCGACCATCTTCAAGCCCAGGTCGACGCAAGATCAAGAATCAAGCATCTATGTTTGTTCACACATAACTCCGTGTGCTACGATCCAAAGGAAGCAGAGAACCGCGCCAACGTTCTTCTCGGAGTGATGGAACAACTTCCGGACATCGCCGCGCAATTTGGACTGGAACCGGAAGGTTGTACTGTTTCCGGCATGAGAACCGCGTTTTTATCGGCAGAGAAGTAGGTTCGCAAGACCTATATGGAGAGTAATATGTCAACTCGAATAAGACCGCTGACAACTTTCACAATTATGGCTGTGTTGTCTGTGACCAACGTAATGGCGCCGTTGAGAATGTAGCCGCCCCTGCAATGATTTTAGTTTTTTAAGTAGATTTAACGAGTATTGGGGTTAAAAGCGCCTACTTTTTTGGTGAGCGAAAACTCCTCGGCGGCGTCGAGTTCATCACCGGCAACAAGCGCCCTGCCTGAATAGCGACAATTATGGAGGCGATTATGAGCCCATCTGCGGACTTGAAAATCACCATTGGTGAGCCATGGACTATCTCCAATTCGGTCATCGGGGAAGGCGAACACATCTACCCAGACCTTTGGCAGTTGCAGGACGAGACGCTGCTGCTCGATTACCACCTCGACCCCGACATTGATCCGGCCAGGCGCGCTTGCCTGCGGTCGCTGGACAAGGGCAAGACATGGACGCCGGATCCGCCACGCACCATTCGTGAAGAGGCGATCGTTCAGCTCCGCGATGGCACCGTACTCGCGTACAACGGCCACGCTTTTCCGGTCACGCCGGGCTCGAAGCAGTCGAAGGGCACCATGTTCCACTCGCACGATGGCGGCAAGACCTTCGAGGGCCCCGTCGAGATCACGGTGAACATGCCGAAGGCCTGTCGTGATCCCATTCCAGCACCCGACCCGAAGTACCGGCATTACATCGCCATGGTCCCCTGGCGTTCGATCCTCGAGCTGCCGGACGGCAGTCTACTGGCATTTTTCTATGGCTTTTGGGAGGGCGATACTAAATACCGGGCAGTTGCGGCAAGATCGACAGACCAAGGCTTGACCTTCGACTACCTCGCCACGATCGGCTACGACTCAAATCCGGAATTGGGCCGGTATTTCGAAGGGTACAACGAAGGAATCTTTTCGTGGACCAGTGACGGGGATATTCTCTGCGTGATGCGCGTCGGCAGTTTTCATTCGTTGCGTCAGGCGCGATCAACCGACTACGGGAAGACGTGGTCGGAACCCGTGATTCTGGATCCCGACTTGGATCCGGAATCGCAGCACACTGCGTCCGGGCCGGAAGATGTGGGCGTGGCCAGCGTCAACCCGGACATGCTGCTGATGAGCAACGGCGTGCTCGCCTGCAGCTTCGGGCGACCCGGAAACAGCATCATGTTCGACCCGACCGGGACGGGTGAGAACTGGCAGAAGCCGATCATGGTGTGGTGGGGTGGGCTTACGGGTTATACATGTATGCAGGAGATCGCTCCCGGTAAGCTGATGTATGTCTACGACGCTCCCGACGTAGACGACGCCAGCGGCAAGGAAGCTAATTGTTTGAGAGGCGTCGAGATTACGGTCGAGCGGGAGTAGGCGCACAGGCATGCGGACAGGCGGGGCATAGTAATTACTATTTCTCGAACACTGGAAGGGGTGGAGAGCCGGATTGATACCGTGCCGAAAATGGTGGGTGCCGCATCTTGCCACAAAAAAGCCCCCCATAGCACGGACCGACTATGAGGAGCTGAATTCGTTGCCAAAGGTCACCGGTCCCAAGCGCGGGCGATAGCGATCGCGATCTTGTGAGACTCGGCGCCTGTTAACTAAGGCCCAAAAAACGGTACCCACACATAACTTTCCGGACCATCGTATCCGACGTACGATCCTCTAAACCCCCCTTCGTATAGTCGATCCCGGTCAGCTATCTCGACGTGGCCATCGGCGTGAATAGTATTTGCCCGCCTTGCATGTCTTAAATGACCACTCTGCGTTTCTGTGTAGCCTCGGTGCCACGCTTGTACGACCTCCATGCTTCCAGCCGCAATTCCGCCCCTGCATGAATCAATTATAAGGGGTTGGTTCGAGGGCTCTGACATCCGACTCAGGTTGTATAACCTACTATTGCCCTCTAAACCAGGATGCTCATCGCCCTGCGGACAATCAGGACTGAGATGATAC
>CAUZRT010000372.1:0-3302 GCA_963582235.1 Lentisphaeria bacterium | reverse complement strand
CTATATCCTGCGATCGGCCTTCATTGTAGTCTATTTCCTGCTGCCCGCGACGCCGACCACGACGCTGGTCTTTGCCGCTGTCATGGGGCTTTTGTGGCTCGGCGTTGCCCCGCTTGTTACAGGGCTCGTGGGTCAGATCTTCGGACTACGCTACATGGCGACCCTGACCGGTCTCGCCTTTTTCTGTCACCAGACAGGGTCCTTTTTCGGCGCCTGGGGCGCTGGATTAATATTTGACGCGCTGGGGAATTACGATCTCGCCTGGCAAATCGGAGTCTCCATCGGCGTGACCGCCGGGATCGCGCAGATCTTCATGGACGACAAGCCGACACCGCGGATGTATTTAGCCGCGGCGTGATACGCTAACCAAAGTTCCCGACGCTTCCCCGAGTATTGTCGTGCGCAGCATGTGCCGCCGGTCACTCTCGTGGGAATAATCCATCAGGGCGCGATGCAGGGTGCAGCGGTTGTCCCACATGATTAGATCGCCGACGCGCCAGCGGTGGCGATAGATGAATTCGTCCCGTGTCGATTGCTTGAACAGATATTTCAGAATCGGCCGGCTTTCCTCGGCTGTCATGCCGACAAAATGGGTGGTCGCGGATTCGGTGACATAGAGCGCCGGTTTACCGGTCTCCGGATGCTGCCGCATGACCGGCTGCACGATCGGCGGGTTGTTGTCCTTGATGATCTGCACTTCGACCTGATCGCGGGTGCGGAAATTACCGATATTAGCGGCGTCATGCACCGCTTCCAGGGGGCTGAGCAAGGTCTTCAGGCCATCCGACAGACTGTCCCACGCCATGGTCATGTTGGCGAACAGCGTGTCGCCGCCTTTTTCGGGAATTTCATGACAATGGAGCAGCGACCCCATGGCCGGCCGCTTTGTATATGAATAATCAGTGTGCCATTGCCGGCCGGTATTGCGGGTGCGCGACGGTCTGCCATCGTCCCTAGGGAGATTGGTCACCATGAAGATTTCCGGATAGCCGGGGAGTTGTTCGTCCGGCCGCGACCGATGATCGTCGAGGGTCCCGAACTCGCGGCTGAAGGCAATGTGATTTTCCGGCGTCAGGTGTTGATCACGGAACAACAGCACGTTGTGATCGAGCCACGCCGCCCGAATGTCCGCGATGGTCCCGCCATTCAGGGGCGCGTTCAGATCGAGACCGGTAATTTCGGCGCCAATGGCGTGCGAAAGGGGAAGAATGTCAAAGGCCATAACCAGATGAAACGGAATTAACCTGCCCCCGTCAATCCCGGTTTAGGTCATTGCTGTGAGGATGAATTCCTTAACACAACCGTCATGGACGGCGGGAGCCTGTCCTTAGACCGGCTTATCGCCGAACCCGAGGACCACTGGTGACCGGCTTAATTTTGTTTGGGGGACTAACGGCCCGCATCAGCCTGCTCAATAAAACTTACTTGCCATTCCGGCCAAGCGAAGCGCGAGCCGGGACCCATAACACGGCGAGATCCCATAGGTCCCGGATCAAGTCCGGGATGACAGAATTATTTGGGGCAGACAAGGTCCGACAATGGCAAACGCCTTTTTCGATTTCCCTGTTGCCAACCGATACATTCATAGGAAACAGGCTGTTTGCCTCCATCACAGGCGACGTAGAAAATTTAAACCGGACAGAAGTGGCAAGAGCATGTTCTTACGCCGACCATGACGAGAGGGCTAAGTGGAAATCAACCGACCACTAGCGGTACAAATTGAGAAAACGCCCGCGGTTTTGGTTGGGGACGAACAGGTGTTTTTTGGTTTCGTCGCCGTCCATCAGGAAATCGACTAGGCAGGACGCGTTGTTGGCGCCATTGCCGATGAAACGATCACACGAAGCGGCGACCAGCACATCTGTCACCAGTTCCTCGGCGAAGCGCTGCGGATTGAACTGCACGGCGACAGTGTCATGGTTTTGGGCCGTCAAGCTGCGGATCGAATCCTGACAGAATATGGCATCGCCAAACCGCTCCCGGTACTCATCCACAAAGGGTTTATAGTCGGTCATCAACCAGACCGCGTAATCCTTTGCCATGGCCTGCTCGACAACCGGTGGGTAATGGCTGTTTATGGCCTCGAGCTTCCGCAGCGTATCGATATTATCGGAACCCTGGATATGGACCCCGATGGTCTTGCGGCCCTCTAGCCGGCTCATGTGCTCCGCGACCTGATCGCGGATCCGTCTGTTGGGCACCAGATATTTCCCGATCAATTGCCGGACGATCGCATCCGCCGTGAGACCGGCCATCGGGTGATCGTCGGGTATCCACGCCAGAAGATCGGCAATGCCAATCAGATAATCGCTGACCACCACCCTCTCCGGCCGGTTGAGAAGCCACATAGCCGCCATTTGCCCCTCATTGCCGCGATGCAGGGGGGTCGTCCTGTCTGTTCCTGTCGAGTCAATTCCCGCCGCGTGCCATTTGCGTGGAAATATTTCGTCGGCGGGCGCGGCGCGCAGGAACATGGACAGTTCGCTGCCGATACCGTTGAAAAATTGGGAAAAGGCGTTGGTGCATCCGTCACGCAGGAAGGGCGTGTTGTCGCCCCACAGAACACAGGGCTGACGGTTGGTGATTTCCGCCAGCAACAGTCCGCCCAGCAAGTGAAATATTTCCGTCAGGAAGCCATAGCCGAGCGACTTGATCAGCAGGAACCGTTCCGCATCCGGACACGGCCCACAGCCCGCCAATACGGCCAGCACATTTTCGCGTTTAGGGCGGTCGAAGCCGGCCAGAACGTCGGGATTGGCCTTGGCGCCCCAGGTGACGGCCTTATCTTCAACGCCGATCAGCCCGGCGATGTGGGCACTGATCGCCCAGGCAACCCCGTCCTCGGGCGCAAGGGCGATGATTTCCTGGGCCAGCGCCTCGGCATAGGCGAGATTGTCGGTCTCCATGGCCTGCCGGGCCTGACGCAGCAGATCGTCGCCGCGGATCAGGTCGGGGGGTGGCGCGGTCACGGCACGACCGCCACGGCTTCAATCTCGATCATGAATTCCGGCCAGGCGAGCGCCGATACCTCGCAAATGACGCTCGACGGGCCCTCCTTGGGGAAATATCGCTCGCGAATGTCGGCGATATCGTTGAAAGCGCGGATGTCAGTGACATAGACCGTCACCTTGACGATATCGTCCATGGTCGCACCGCTATCGGCAAGGATACCCTTGATGTTTTCCAGTACCTGAACCGCCTGGGCCCGCAAATCACCCTCGCCCACCATGTTGCCGTCCCTGTCGAGCGCCACCTGCCCTGAAATCCAAAGCAGCGGTCCGGCATCGGAACGCACGCAGTTG
>CAUZRT010000371.1:0-3302 GCA_963582235.1 Lentisphaeria bacterium | reverse complement strand
GACCCCGACCCAGAGCGCCGAGATTCGACCGCCGTATTGACGGGCGAGGGCGCGATAGCCGCGATCCTTGAATTCCACGGCGCCCGGATGCCAGATCGACCAGCCCGGGAAGGGGGCATTGTGCGCCATACATCGCAGCGGGACAAACTCATACGCTTCCTGGAACCAGGGCGGCGGGACGTGAAAGTGAGCGGCCAGCGACCATTTGGCCCCGGCCGCGGTGCAGGCCCGATGATGGGTATCGGTGACCTGCCAGTCCCAGACACCGTCACCAATCTCATTGGTGCCCATCTGATCCAGGTCGGTTTGAAAAACGCTGAAACCAAGGGCCCGCAGTCTCTGCATCTCCTCCGCACTCAGAATGAGAGAAGCAGAAGTCATCTCGATCGCCGTCATCTTCTCGGCGGGATGTCCTGTTCGTTTCGCATCGATCGTCGACGTTGCCAGGAGCATTGGGCGGCCTGCCCACGGGCTGTCACTATATATCAATACACTGTCCTATAAAAAATATCTCACGAGGCGCGCACCAAAATCCAATCTAAGTCAAATCTGCGGGCTTCGCAAATCTGTCTGCGCCGAATGCGGAGAACGCGAAAGTTCAGTGGCGCGGCTTGTCCGCGGCCGCCGGGGCGTCTTATTCGCCAATCATTACGATTCATGGTCTTCTGATCAGCTTCTGCATTGCTCTTCTACCAGCTTTCTCGTTTCACCGATCACCGGTCACCTGCGTGTTCAGCCATCTTCCCCGAGTACCAGCGTTGTCAATTCGAATGGTGCGAGCGACACCTTGAAACGGTCTTTCGTTACCGCGACAGCCTGGTTGTTCTCCCCGAAAATGTCGGTGGCGCGTACATCTTGCAGCGGGAATCTGCAAGTGACTTCCGTTTCTACCGGCTCGGGCAAGCTGTTCCAGAGGCGCAAGAAAACAACGCCTTTGCGTTGGAACAGGGTTGTTGCCAGGACACGCTCGTCGGCAATCTGCATGAACGGCTGACGCACGTCCGGTGCAAGGCGGCCGCAAACTGTCGCCGCGTGCACGGGCGTGCGTACCTCGGCGGCGCGCAATACCGACCCCGCTGTCACCCAATCACCGCGATGCGGGATGAGGGAATAGTCGAAGGCAATTTCACCGCTCAACGGATAGGGGCCGTACCGATACGCACTGTTGCCCGAGGCCAGAATCAGTGACAATCCGATGTCCTTTCCCGGGGTGCGGCAATAGCCGATATTGCCGCGATTGATCAACGTCATACCAACGTCCCCATTGGTCAGGCAGCCAAAGCTCTGGCCGGGAATCGTCTGCCGCGAAGAGCGCTCGACCGACAACGGGAAGTCGGTGAAAAATTCACCGGGGAAAGAAGGATTGAAGTGGACCCGCACGGCACCGATATTGTCCCACTCCATGTAGAAGTGTCCCGCTTCGTCCGATTGCTTCGTGGATGTGTCCTTGTCGAAGTCGATCTTTGTGTGAAAATCGATTCGGGCCGAGTTCTGGTAAAACCTGAGGCGAACCGAAACCGGCATTTTCCCAAGCCACGTTTCCGTTTTGAGTTCCGTCAGGTAGCGGCCTCGGGAGCATTCACCGGCAGCTGGCCGGTCGCTGGTTCGCACGAAGCCTTCGAGGAAGTCGGCGGTGAGCTCGTTGCCCTGAAAAGCGTCGCTTGCAAGCATCTCATAGCCATCATCCACCAGCTTCAACGCTGCCAATGTCCCCCCGTCGGCGACGGTTGCCTCGATGCAGCCCGTGTTCACCGTATCGGTGGAAACGCGCTCCGGCTCCGGCAGATCCGCTGCGGGCTCAATGTCGAGAACCTGAAAGCCGGTGCCGGGTATGTCGACGGGGAGGATCAGGTCGGCCGCACATATCGAGCCGTCGGGAAATCGCCGGCACCGCAGGCAGTCGAACGGCACCTCGCCCGATTCGCCAAAGAGACGCAAACCGCGGGCAAATCCCTGCGGCAATTCAACGGAGACCGTTGCTGCATCCGTCCTCCGGAAGGAGAGCGGGTTGAACAGCACGATGTGCGGCTCCGCCGCTGGTTCGGTGACATGTTGTTGTACCAGTGCACGGCAGTTGCGGGCGGCAATCGACCCGGCACTTTTCGCCGCGTCGCGGCACCAATTCTCGGCCATCCGCACCGGGAAGTCGGTCACCGCGAGGCTGAACGACGTCAACGCCACGTGGATGTCGTGTGCCTGCGCCTCGAGCACCTGTTTCCAGGCCTGTTCGAGGGCGGCACTGTCGCGCTCGTCGCCTTCGAAACCGCTCAGCTTCAGGAAAACGTCGGTGATCTCGGCCGCATACAACGATGCCTCGGCCCGCTTGATCGCGACAACTGCCGCGTCGCCGAAGGCACCAAAGAGAAAGGCGTAATGGAAATAATCGGCATCGAAATCGTATGGCTTGCCCTGTTCCGGGTCGTAGCCATCGACGAACGTCGACGGCAGGATGGGGGTATAACCGCGTTCGTACAGCATTCGCAGCTTCTTATCAGAGATCCCCATTGGCGGCCACCAGTCGGAGAGCAGAAACTCGTCGTGCCAGAGACGTTCATTGACGTCGTATGGCTCGGCGTCCGGACCGCCTTTCAGAACAGCCGCAATGAAGTCCTGATCATGTGAGACATCGAGGCCCTGCGAGAACAGCATGCGCTTGACTCCTCGTGCGGCGGCCAGTTGTTCGCATTCGATCAAGGTTTCTTCCTCGAAACCATATGGATAGCGATCGGTGAAATAGTTTGGGATGGCCGGAATCGTCTTGCCGTCCGGCCCGCGCCAGTGAACGAATTCCTCGTCGATGGCCGGACAGCAGCCGAAATGGTGGATGTGTGCTCTCAGAATAACGGCGCGGACGCCACCCGCCACCAGCAGTCCCGGCATGTTCGGCACGAACATGTGCTCCTGGCAGGAGAGCGTCGTGGCCCGTGATCCGGTCAGTCGTTCGAGGATCTCCTGGCCGTAGAGGAATTGACGCGCAATCGACTCGTGCCCGAGAACATGACCGTATGGTTGCGAGTACGTGCCATCGACGATCTCCAGCTGGCCAAGCTCGATTCGTTGCCTGATTTCGTCGACGAGCTCCGGATCGTGCTGCTCCCAATATTCAAAGGTAACCGCCTCGATTTCAAGTGCGGCTTTGTAGTCCGGGAACGTGTCGATTCGCCGGAACAGGTGCTCTCGCAGCCAGCGCGGTACATAAGTGCCGAATTCCCAGAGCGGGCATTGGTGAAATCCCTTCTCGCCCCAGCGGCCCATCGCTACAGCACCGCCGTGATAGCCTTCGGCAAAGTACAGCCGCATCT
>CAUZRT010000370.1:0-3306 GCA_963582235.1 Lentisphaeria bacterium | reverse complement strand
ACGGCCGTGGCTGTGCGAAGCCATTCGCATCGGCGTAGACGACCCGTGGCAAGCGGAAACACCCGCAGACGGGAATCCGGCCATTTCATGTCGCGTCGACCTGGGACTCGCGGAATCGGTTCGCAAGGCAGGGGTGCTGCGCGTTACTTTGCAGGCGCGCGACACCGGCAAGGCGCTCGCCGACAAACGAATCGAGGGCCCGCCAGCGGCCTCTTCGTTGTCGTTTTCTTCCGAGGGTCTCGACTGGGGGGCTTATGAACTGGTTGCAACATTTACTGATGCCGGAGGCCGGGAGGTGGTTGACACGCGCGCGCCTGCCACGGTGCTGCCGGGAGGGAAGCATCAGGTAAAAGTACTGAATAACCTGACGAGCGAGTTGATCAATGCCGCCGAGCGCGGCCTGCTCGATGCGACAGCGATCGATTTCATGAACCCGCGGCAGGGCTGGGTGCTGGTGACTGCATCGGGCGATGGTGAGCTGCTTCTCGATGCCGAAGACAAGCCGCTGCTGTCGCTGAAACCGGGCAAGCCCGCGGCCGAAGCAAGACGGTTGCTGCCGGTCGGACGCCATTCAATCCGCGTGCAGGGCCGTATCGAGCAACTCATTGTGCGAAGCGTTCCGGAATTGATCTACAGCACGTTTCCCGCCGGTTTTTCCATGGGTTTTCTGCGCAAGCACATACTGCCGCATTGCACGACGATCCTCGGCGGCACCAGCGACGAAGCAGCCATGCGCCAGTGGCGGGCAGAGGGAGGGCGTTGGATCACATTCGGCGTTGCCCCGAGTCATCTCGCTTCCGCGACCGATGATTTCATCACAGCCGATGACTACTACGCGAAAATGCTTCGACACGGCGGATTTAGACATCCGTTGACCGACGGGATCATCCTCGACCAGATCGGGTCTCCGAGTATCGAGCAGAAGATCGAGATCGCCAAAACCGTGTCCAAGATACTTGCCAATCCCGACCTGGCCGGCCGCGCGTATCAGCCGTGGTACGAGGGCGCCGTGTTCGGCTCCGAAGGGGATTATGCAATGATGAAACTGGTGCTCGATGCTGGCTGGCCGTTTTCCTTTTATGCATACCTTACGGAACAAAAGTCGGAAGAGGAGACGCTCGACGATATTCAAACCATGATCGTACAGACCATTGAGAGCGGCAACAGTCAGATCCCTGGATCCATGCGTCGCGGCGTCGCCACGATGGGGTTCTGGTCGGCTGTGGCCACCGGCCAGATCCAGGATATCGATCCGTCCACCAATTTCAAAATACTGATGGAGCTGCAATTCGCCGCCCTGGCCAACGAACCGACGCTGTTTGGGCTCTACGGCGCTTTCTGGTATTACTCGCCGTACGTCGACGAAGAGATCCTGCGTTGGGCGGCAAAACTGCACCGGCACTACGGTTTCGAGGGCCGCACGGACCGTATCACGGACGACCCGTATCGCCTCGGTCACATCGGGAACGGCGATTTTGAAGACGGCACTACAGGCTGGACAATATCCGGCCCGGGTGAGGCCGGCGCAAAAACGCTCGCCGGTTACGGTCATCTGCAGGGCCGTTATCTTGGCGGCATTCAGGGCGATACGATTCTTGTAACCAAACGGTCAGCCGACGGGCCCAATACGTTTTCGCAACAGGTCAACGGGTTGACGCCGGGCCGCGCGTACTCGTTTAAGATGATCACTGCGGACTACACAAACCTGACCACTGGCAAATCAGTGAAGCAGGCGGAGGCGGTTTCGATATCCATCGACAATACGGATTGGGTGCCCGACCTCAAGCGTGCCGACATCCATTCGGACCGGGCGCCATTCAATGTCTTTCCAAAGGCCGACCCGGAAACCTTTGAAAATCATTACGGTCATAACAACGCGCTGTTTAATGCCAAGAATCACGCGTATCTGAATTCTCACTGGCGTGTGTTTCGGGCGAAAGGCAAAACCGCGACGCTGACGGTTTCGGATTGGGCGAGTGCGGATGAGCCCGGCGGTCCGATCGGTCAGGAGATCATGTACAATTACCTTGTTGTCGAGCCGTACTTCGAGTGATCTGGCCACACAGTGCATCGCGAATGGCTTGTTGCACAGGCGTTTTGTATTCACTGTCCGGAAGTCCCCTGGAGGGCGATGAGTAAGATGCCTTCTAATCATCCCTACAATCACTCATCAAGGAGTCGCAGACATGACCTGCCGACAACGTATGGCTGTTGCCGTGATCGGATTGCTGATGTACGCGCCGGCGATGCCGGCGGCAGGCGACGGTAACGAAATGTTCCGATACAGTTTTAACAAATCATCGGTTGAAACGATCGCGGATGAAAGCGGAAACGAACTGAACGGCAGCATTCACGGTGCACAGCCGGTCAAGTCGGGCGACGGGTACGCGCTTGCGTTCGACGGGGAAAACGATTACCTCGAAGTGCCGGATCATCCCGGGCTGCGCGGCCAGCAATTCACATTCGAATTGTGGATGAAACCGACGGCGGCGCCATCGCCGCTGATCGCCCGCAAGTTCAGCGCCGGACGCTCCTCCTACCTGATGCATGTCGGGTCGGACGGCAGTCATATTTACTGTTGCGTACTGGATCCGGATCGCAGCACCGAGCACTGGACCGCCACGCGTAATCAGCCGCTGCTGGATCGCTGGGTGCATGTCGCTTTTACCTGCGACGGGCATTGGGTCCGACTCTACATCGATGGCAAACTGGCAACCTTCGCCCCGCTCGGCAAACTGCCGCATGCCGATGAGCGGATCATTCCATACGTGGACAATCCGATCAACGTCGGCCGCAGTTTTTATCTGACCAAGTGGCGCTACTTCACGGGATTGATCGCCGAGGTGCGGGCGTTTTCCGAGACGTTGAATCCGCAGGAGATTGGTGCGCATTACGCCGCGGGTCACCCAGCTGTGCCGGACTCGAAACAGCCACCAGCCATCAGCAAAAAACAGATCAAGCCACTGCCGCGAAGCGCAGCGGGCGACGGTCCTTCGATCGAATTGACCGCCGGCGGCAAGCCTCGGGCCACGATCGTCATTCCGCGCGACGCGAAACACTGGACCGGCGAGGCCGCGCGTTGGCTGCAGCATTATGTCGAGTTGGCGACCGGCGCGAAGCTGGCGATTGTCAGCGAGGACACCGCGCCCGCGGGTACGCTGATCAGTGTCGGTCATACGGAACTGGCGACGCGTGCGGGTGTTGACGCAGATGACCTGAAATGGGATGGCGGCAGGATAGTCGTGAAGGGCGATCATCTGTATTTGATCGGTCGCGATCTGAAGCTGCAGTTTCAGAAACCCGAGT
>CAUZRT010000369.1:0-3317 GCA_963582235.1 Lentisphaeria bacterium | reverse complement strand
ACCGAACTTTATTCAACTCGATAGTGGTGATTTCGCAAACCACGTTTGCGAGCTCTGGAATGGAGCGAATTGATTCACCCCGTGTACGCAACGGTCTCGCACCCCGTCACACCCGGCCGGACAACAAACAGTCCGCCTGCGTTCGGCTGTTCCTTGAACCCGTCGCCATCGAGACCGTGACCGGCGGTGGTAATGTAAAGATCTTCCAGGTCCGGCCCGCCGAACCAGCCCGCCGTGACCTGCTTCGCGCCGGGAATTTCGATACTGTCGATGCATTTACCGGTGCGCGGATCCCAGCAATTCACGCCGCCGCCGCCGAACTGCGCTACCCAGAGGTTGTCATTGACGTCTATCGTCATCCCATCCGGAACGCCCTGTTCGCCGGGAACGTTGACGACGCAGCGGCGGTTGCTGACATCACCGGTGTCGTTGTCGTAATCGAAGGCATCGATCCGGCACGTCGGCGAATCGATGTAGTACATGGTCGATTCGTCCAAGGTCCAGACAATGCCATTGGATACCGTCACGTCACCGACCATGCGCTTGACATTGTGATCGATGTCGAGCCGATACAGGGCTCCGATCGGTTTCATTTCGGCGAACGGCATGGTGCCGGCCCAGAAACGGCCGGCCGGATCGCACTTGCCGTCGTTGAACCGGTTACCTTCCGGCCCATCCGCTTCGGGATCGACCAGGATCTCCAGATTCCGTGTCTCCGGATCATAGGAGGCGAACCCATTTTCAACGGCGAGCATCAATCCACCGGACGCCCGCGGTACGACGGTACCCGCCATCTGCGGCAGGTCGATCGTCTTGTTTTCGTTTGTCGCCGGATTGTAGATAAAGAGCTTGTTCCCGGTAATGTCCAGCCAATACAGCTGTTGCTCATCCGGCAACCATATGGGACCTTCACCGACGATTGCCTTCGGATTTACGACGAGTTCTGCGGTATGCGCCATAGCGATGTCCTTGTTGGTATTGGTGATTTCGGAGGTATCGGGCTGTCGAAGTTGAACGGCATATGATAACGTTCACGCTGCACCCGTCAAGACCGCTGACCGTATGCTGGTGGATGGTTGTGAACGGTAATTTACAGATAAATCTGGCACGGATTCTACGCACAGCTTGGTAATCAATAACATACCACACGGCCGGAGCCGGTATAATGTTACTGTTCACCAAGGTTGGAATATTCAGCGTCACTCAGGGGGTCGATTCCCGGGTCGCAGTCCAGGCTTCCTCGGAGTCCGACATGGATCGGCTCCGAGAGCTCATCGAATCGTCTGTCCGCACGCGGTGCCAGTCGGATAATGGCGGCAAATCCGTCCCGCCCTATTCGTCAGAGAGTGCCTGGAAGATCTCTATTCCCGGGCACATCTGGACGATGACGGGCATGGATCTGGTGTCAGACATTGCCTATGACGATCTGGAGAAGGCGGCCACAGCTGTGGATTCAACCGCAGTTCGCAACGACGCTTTTTTTCAGGCTAAGGTCGTAATCGAGATTTTCCACCACACCGACCACCGTGCCGACATCGCCGGCCTTTCCCGATAAGGCTGGCCCAGCCCGCTGACGCCGTCACGCTGAATCAAGGGCCGTCCTGGATGTTGATGCCAGAGGCTTGGCCTGCCCTTTGCACACAAAATCATAGCGGCCGAACAGAGCGGCGACAACGCCGCGGACGCAGAATCAGATACGCGCGAAGCGCTGAACCGCGCCCATCCCCAGAGAATCGCCGAACATCACCTGATCCGTCTCCGTCAACCGACGGATGACGGATTGTCGCGCCACGGGAGTCCCTTACCATCCCGTGACCACATGGCTGAAGACTGAACATGGGGTCCCCAGTCCCCCAATCCGATTCGCCAATCCCGAAGTCTTGAATTGAATACGTTTCGTCTTATTTTTATGACGATTCCAAATCAATGTTACAAACGCCGTCGCCAACTATGGGCACAAAACTCCGTTGGCTTGACAATGTAGCACAGGCGTCCCGCCGGTTTCCTCTTCGTCACAGGCGAGACGCCAGTGCTACTTTCCCGCACTCCATCCAAATTCCGTACTCATAGATCGCCAACCATGGAGGTAAGTTACGATGCCTGAACTCTTATGGGTGCTATACAGTGTCGGATGTTTGATTCTTGCAATTATCATTTTGCTGGTTGCCAAGAAACTCTTCGATCTTCTCACGCCGTATTCCGTGGATGTTCAATTGACCGAAAAGGACAATCCGGCAATCGGCATTGTTCTTGTTGGCTTCCTGATGGGTGTGACGGCCATTATCTGCGCTGTCTTCACGGGGGGGGAAACCAAAGGGGATCTGACATTCGACCTGGTTATTCGAGAGGTCATAGAGGTAGTCGGCTACGGTGCCCTCGGCATGGTGTGTCTGTTTGTCGCCGGCATTGTCAATGACAAATTGATACTTTGCAAGTTTAGCAACCGTACAGAGATCGTTGACAATCGTAACGCTGCTGTGGGCCTGGTTATTGCCGGTACGTACATCGGCTCGGGCCTGATCATCGCCGGCGGCATTCGCGGCAGTGTCGACCCCATCTCGATGCTTATCGCCTTTGTCGCCGGGCAGGTGACCCTCGTTCTTTTCGCGTTTATCTACCAAAAAGCGACAACGTTCGACGATCACCAGGAACTGGGTGAAAACAAGAACGTCCCGGCCGGTTTCGCCTTTGGCGGCAACCTCGTCGGATACGGCCTGATCTTGATGAACGCTGTGAGGATCCCGACGGCGAACCCTAGCGAGGCATGGGGCTGGTCTGACTGTCTCGTCCATTTTCTGTATTACGCGGTCACCGGGTGCGTGCTGTTGGTCGTGACACGGATTTTCACCGATCGGCTTTTCCTGCCGAAGGCGAAAATTCGCCATGAAATCGTCGTCGACCGGAATCTGAACGCCGGTATCCTCGAGGCCAGCCTGGCAATCGCTGTCGGCTCTGTGCTGGTTTTCTGTTTGTGAGTGAAACCTGGAAACTTATTAGAGCGGAACAGCCTGCCCGCCTATGGCCGGGAAATCCGCCTCAGGCGGAAAACTGGAAACTGGAAACTGGAAATTCGGGATTGATGTCGCGGCAACCACATGATGTGTGAATCGTTGCATCGGAACGGCCCCCTGGAGGGCGAGCGTCCCCGCGAGCCGGTGCAACGTGGTAGCGGCTCGCGGGGACGCTCGCCTTCCGAGGAATACTCCCGATCCGTCAGCCGACGGAGGAGCCCGGACAATCGACCGACCGCTTCCCGCATGAGCGCTTAGGAGAACACTGAACCCCGAACACCGAGTTCTTTGGGAGCAACTGAACCG
>CAUZRT010000368.1:0-3333 GCA_963582235.1 Lentisphaeria bacterium | reverse complement strand
TTGTTGACCACAGTCTAATGATCGCGACCAGGAGGTCCCGTCATTCTGATGACCGATGCGCCGGAGGTTGGCGGTGCCGTCGAAGCCGTCAAGCAGGGCGCCGTCAAATATCTCACAAAACCGCTCGATGCGCGCCGCTTGCACGACGTAATCGAGTTCGCCGTGACCCGCGTGCAGCCCGCTTGCGGCCGACCGGCGGCACCGAGTCCCGGCACGGCCGAGTTGATTGCCGATTGTCGGCGCGTCCATGCCTTGGATGAAGGGGCCATGGGGCATGCCCACCTGGCGGAAAAGGCGGACGCGCAGGGCACGATTCAGTATTACGCCATGAAAGTCATCAAGTCGCTCGCGCGGGACGAGCGGCAGGAGTGGCTGGTGACACGGTTTTTTCGCGATATCGATGTTCTTGCGGCCTTCAGCCACGTGAATATCGTCCGCTTCGTCGATTAACGGATATACACCAGATGACGGGGACTCGTTTTTCGTCATAGAATATGTCGACGGCCAGTCCCTATCGTCTCTACAGCCGGGGTCTCATTGGGCTGGCACTGCGGGACAAAGTGTGGATAATTCGGCAAATAGCGGACGCTCTCGCCTGCATTCACAGTCGTCATATCTGTCACCACGAGATCAAACCGGACAATATCCTGATCCTTCCGGATCTGACCATCAAGCCGATGGATTTCGGCATTGCGCGATTTCCGGGCTCGGAACTGACTCAGGCCATCCTGGCCATGGGGACGCCCGCCTATATCGCGCCGGAGGGGTTTGTCACGGGAAAGGCGGATCAGCAGGCCGACCTCTTCTCGCTGGGCTCCGTTGCCTATAAGCTGTTTATCGGTCAGTTGCCGTTCACAGGTGAATCCCAAGTCAATTTCGGTAATGCCATTCAGTTCGAAAAGCCGTACAGCCCGCGCCGATTGAACCCGGAATTTCCAGCGGCCCTGGAAAACCTCCCGGCGAAGCTTCTCAAGAAGCGCCCAGGCAAGCGTTACGCCTCCGGCCTGGTTCTGGTCGAAGGTCTAGATCTCTGTCTGGCCGGCGACCTGGCGCATCTGTCGCCATTCCGCGGATACCAGATCTGCTGACGACGACTGGGAATGGGGAACGGTGTCGGAGTAGATTGAAAGCACCGCGGATCTCTATATATTCTACACCAGGTGACGGTTCCGAATTCGAACGAACCGCCCGCCCGGCAGCCTACCTGAATCGAACTCCGGCCCTGACCTCCATGCAGCCGGGGGGGGATAAAATCATGCACGTTCTGATCTTCAGCGTCTGCAGGTTTTTTCAACTTCTTCCCGAACGGCTTGCGATCGGCATTGGACTCTTCCTCGGTTGGTTCCTGCGGTACGTCCTCCGGCACCGGTACGCGATCGTCATGAACCAGTTGCAGGTGGCCTACGGCCGCTCGAAAAGCAGCGCTGAACTCCGGCGAATCGCCAATGGCCTTTACCGGCACATGGGCCTGCTGATCGTCGAGTCACTGCGGCTGCCGTGCCTCGCGTGCGGCAAACTCGACGGACGCTTTGAATTCGAAGGTACCGAGCACCTGGATGCAGCCTTGAAGCGCGGCAAGGGCGTCTTTCTGTTGACCGGGCATATCGGCAATTGGGAACTGGGCGGCAAGGCGCTCGCGGAACGCGGATATGAAGTGTATGCGATCTATAAGGAACTGAAGACACCCGCCGGCGAAGCTTTTCGAAAAATGGTCCGCGAGGAGATCGGTGTCCATTCCATACCGCGGCATAACTCCACAAAACAGATTCTGTCGGTACTCAGGAAGAACGGCATTATCGTCTTTATCCTGGATCAGAACATGACCGCAAAGGAGGGGACATTCGTCGACTTTTTCGGCGTCCCCGCTTGTACCATGGCCGGACTCGCCATCCTCGCGGAGCGAACCGGCGCCGCGGTCATTCCGGCCTGCAGTTATCGTGCCCCCGATCTCCGGCACCACCACGGTACGATGCTGCCCGCCATCGATCTGGAGAAGGTGTCCGAAGATAAACAGGAAAATGCCAATCATAATACTGGGCGCTTTACAAAATTTATCGAGGATTTCATCAACCGGCAGCCGGATCAGTGGATCTGGATCCATAAGCGATGGAAGACGCGGCCGGTTGGGGAAACAGCGTCGCCCTTCATTTATTGAGGCGCCTGTTTCCAGTCAAGGCATAGGGAAACATCAGTGTCTGGCGGACGGGGCAGTCCCGTCGATGCAAGCAGCCGGGACGCCCGCATTCTACCGTATGGCAGGACTACTTTGCCGCCGAGTACATCCGATGCGTGGACGGACACAATCGGCTGTTTCACAGCAGCGACAGTCCCCGCCGTAGCGGGATCAAAACATAGGTAAATACAGATGTCCGGCAGACGGGGTTGTATACCATCAAAATCCCGCGCCATACGCGCAGTCTAAGTTTCTTCGGGGCTCTTTAGCTGCGAGTGACGCGGGCGGCTTGCATGTGACAGAAATCCTACCGGACGGTAGGACCGGACGTACCAGTAGCATAGCCATTCCTGTCTGTGCTGAGGCCACGAAGATTGCAGAGTTGGTGTCAGGAATCTGATCATCGGCAAGTTGACAAGCGTCGGCATGGACGTGCTACCGCGGGAATTTTTGTGGGATATGTGGCCCGCGGACCTGTCACTCGGGAGGAACATCTCCGCCGATTTTGTCATACCAAGTAATCTTATCGCCGGTCACCAGATGCCGGTTTAAGTACAACGCCAACACCAATTGCTTCTCTGCCATCGACATCGAAAATCAGGGCCGCTGCACGGTGGGGGATCGGCCGATCGTCGGGGAAACGGTGCTCCGTGACGGCGCCACAATCCAGGTCGGTGTCGAATTAGTTTGTATACAGAGTAATGGGGGCGGCCGCCGAGAATGGTGAAGCGGGCCGGACCACACCGATGGCAAACTTCCTGCAGTTGATGCTCGGTGTGCTATCGGAATTTCATTCGTCGCTGAATCTCCAGGACGTCCTCAACAACGCCGTTAGATGCCGTTCTGCGGCGGACCCATACGAAACGCGGTTATGCGTTCATGCTCGAGGGTGAGGAAGGCGACGTGGAACTGCGTGAAGTTGCGGCCCGCCTGACCGGCGGCAACCCGCGCGGGAAAAATGCGTCGCAAAAGGGTACACCATCAGCCAGTCAACGGTCGAACGGGTTCTTGCCGGTGATCATTCGGCCATTATCGAAGACGCGGCAGCGCATCAGGTCAGCACCGAAACCGTCCGCAAATTCAAGCCCAAATCACTCGTCTGCCTACCGTTGGTCACGTTATAGCCATAGGACTGGAAAGAAACGGGTGATGGGCATCAC
>CAUZRT010000367.1:0-3348 GCA_963582235.1 Lentisphaeria bacterium | reverse complement strand
AACACACAGACGAAGAAGCGTTCTGGAGACAGTCGCCGGCGGTTTTCTTTATGCATGTGATCGTTTGGTATTCTTGTGAGATACACCACCTTTACGATGACAAAGTGAAGATAACGTGCTTCAAAATACAGGTGTAAAACCATGCAATCTGACACCGAACTCCGCCGGACTGTCATTGAATCGCTGCCGGAACTTGATGAGATCCGCGACGAGTCGCTGCGCAGCAAAGTAATCGACGCCTGGACGTACAGCCTGAATCACAGCACGTTCAAGTCAATCGAGGAGATTCGAGCCAGCGGCAATCCTGATACTGCTGCCTTAAAGTCAGGTACCCAAACGGATCACATCCGGGGCGTAACTCGACTGGCCATGGCGATTGCCGACGAAATGGCAAGGCAGTTTCCACAACTGCCCATCAACCGGGACCTTCTCATAGCCTGCGCACTTTGCCATGACGTGGGTAAACCGTACGAATTCGATCCGCCAAATCAGCAGCGCTGGAAGGAACAGCCCGGGGCCAGCGGCTTTCCCGCCATCAGGCACACGCAGTACGGCACGCACGTTTGCCTGACAATCGGCCTACCGGAAGAGGTTTGTCATGCGGCAGGTTGTCATTCAGGAGAAGGCGAATTGGTGCAGAGGTCGCTCCATGTGACCATTATCCATCATGCCGACCATGCTTGGTGGTTGACTTTGGCAGCCGCGGATCAGCTCCAGGCGGAGTAAGACCCGATCTCCGCCCGACCAGACAGGGGCCGAAAGGGAGCTTGATTTCCCGACCAGGCCCGGTTGTTGTCGCCTCCTTTGATTTTGCGAGGCAAACCACTTGTGACGGCGGTTCCGCGAATTACCTTAGCCCAATGAGTTCTCTTACCGCAAAAATCCAGGCGCTCGGTGCAGCCGTTATTGGCTGGATGCAAAACCTGGGAAAGGCGGTAATCTTCACGGCCACGGCCACCCTGCTGATTTTTACGCCGCCGTTCAGAGGCCGACGAATCATTGAACACCTGTACTTCATTGGCGTGCTGTCGATTCTGGTCGTGTCGCTGACGGCGTTTTTTACCGGCATGGTCCTAGGGCTGCAAGGGTACTATACGCTGTCCAAATTCGGTTCGGAGGGTCTGCTCGGCAGTGCTGTTGCCTTGAGCCTTATTCGCGAACTGGGACCTGTCCTGGCCGCGCTCATGGTTACTGGACGGGCTGGATCTGCGGTCGCCGCGAATCTCGGCGCCATGCGCATCTCCGAGCAGATCGACGCACTCGATACGATGGACATCGACCCGGTAAAATTCCTGGTGGCGCCGCGCATTGCAGCCGCCGTCATTGCGGTGCCGCTGCTGACCGCCATTTTCGACATTGTCGGCATAATCGGAGGATATATTTCCGGAGTCGTGATGCTGGGAGTCAGTCCGGGCATATATATCAGTGGCATGATATCGAGCACGAGAATGAATGACATTGCCAGCGGCCTCATTAAGCCGGTGTTTTTCGGATTCGTCATCGCCGCGGTCAGTTGCTATCGCGGTTACTTCTGCGACCGGCTGAAAGTGGGCGTCAAGGGTTCCGCCGGGGTCAGCCTGGCTACCACCAGCAGCGTTGTCATTGCCAGTGTCATCATTCTGATTCTCGACTATGTTTTGACTGCTTTTTTGCTTTAGCTTGCTGGGAAAAGGCTAAACCTTCGGCGGATTGGAGCATTTACAATCAAAGCAGCGATACCGTTCGCATCCATCGCTGCACAAACGGACACAGAGCATGCCAGATACAATTGAAAAACAGACGACGGCAACGTCCACGAACGAAGGGGAGGCCATCATCGAGTTCCGCAATGTCACCAAAAGCTTCGGTGACCTGACGATTCTCGATGACATATCCTTCAATATCAATCGCGGTGAGATAACAACGATTTTTGGCAAAAGCGGCATGGGCAAATCCGTCATCCTCAAGCACATCATTGGCCTGATGCAGCCCGACTCCGGCAGCATCATCTTCGACGGCATGCCTTTGGCAGGGCTCGGCCGTTCCGAGCGGCGTGACGTGAAATCACGCATCGGCTACATGTTCCAGAACGTTGCCCTCTTCGATTCCATGACCGTTTACGACAATGTCGCCCTGCCGCTTCGTGAAAAAACACAAACCAGCGAGAAGGAAATCCGCACAATGGTACTGGATAGCCTGGAGAAACTCGAGATCTCCGGCACCGCCCGCAAATTTCCGGCCGAGATCTCCGGCGGCATGCAGAAGCGCGTCGGCCTCGCCCGCGCCTTGATCATGGCTCCTGAGATCATTCTTTTCGACGAACCCACCACCGGCCTCGATCCCGTACGTAAGAATGCCGTGCACAGTATGATCGAGCATATGAAGCGAAAATTCGGGTTCACTGCCGTGATCGTCAGCCACGAGATCCCGGACGTGTTCCTCATCTCACAGAAGATCATGATGCTCGACCTCGGCAAGATGCTGATCGCATGTTCTCCGGATGAGATAGAGAACATCAAGAACCCGATCGTCCAGGACTTCATTCGGGGGCAGGAGACCACCAAGGACGATGTCACCGGACTGGACAACAAACTGACCATCGTCCATAAGTTCGATCAGGAAGTAAAGCGTCCTGGCGGGTCGCAGTCCCAGGGGGCCATGATCGTGTTCAGGGCCAACGAGTTCGACGTTATCAACGAACGCCACGGGTTCGCTGCCGGACAGCGCGTCATGCAGCACCTCGGCGGATTCATTGAGGAGTTCCTGCGGATATCCGGCGACAACTTCCGTTTCAGCGACGATCTGATCGTCACCATGCTGCCCAACACGCAGGCCGGTATGGCTCGCGTCCTCGCAAAGAAAGTCGGCAATGCCCTCAACGAGGAGAAGGCCGTGGTATGCGAAGACGGCGACGTGCCGCCCTACATCCTCAGTGCCGGTGTCGCTGTCACCACCGGGCGCACAAAAATAGATGATGTGATCGCCTCCGCGATCGATGAGATGTCCACAATCGGGAAATTTGAACCGGAACTCACAGGGGAAACCGTATGAATCAGAAAGTCGCCGAGGTATTAGTAGGCATCTTTGTGCTGATCGGCTGTGTCTGCGTCGGCTACATGACCGTGAAGCTAGGCAAGATGGAAGTCTTCGAGTCCGACCATTATACGCTCTATGCCAAGTTCGACTCGATCACCGGACTGAAGTCCGCGACCAATGTGGATATCGCCGGCATCAAGGTGGGCCGTGTGTCGAAGTTGGTGCTGGATCAGGAAGATCAGGTCGCCGTCGTTACCATGAAGATCCGCAACGACATAAAGCTCGGCGATGACGTCATCGCCTCCGTGAAAACAAGCGGACTCATTGGTGACA
>CAUZRT010000366.1:0-3385 GCA_963582235.1 Lentisphaeria bacterium | reverse complement strand
TCACTGCTGAGCCTCCGTGCGTGATGAAAGGTTTGTTTCCTGAACACCTTACATACGCTCGACGGCTCTCTTTTGTTGACGCTCATGCATAATCCGGGCTAGAGCCTACCCTTCGGATCCGAAGACACGACGGATTCGCTACGAGATCGACGAGGTGACCGGTAATCCGCGCGAGACGGAGCTCGGTCTGGTATGGAATGATACCTGCCAGATCGAGGTCGTTGTTCACAGGCCGGAACTCTTGTCACGTCGTTACCAATCGGGTCTACTGTATTTCATGTCAACAAACAAATCGGCGAAATCCATCGCAAGACTGCTGTCTGTTTCTCTGGTTCTGTGTGTGTTGACGCGGATGGCAACGGCCGGACCGCCGGAGGTCGGGATCGAGAAACGCACGCCGTGGACGACGTCGCGAATCACCGGCTCCCCCGATCCGCCGCTGCCCTACGTGACCGAACGGGTCTTCCCCGCTCTGAAATTCAACCAGTGTCTGGACATCAGCCATGCACCCGGCAGCGGGCGTCTGTTCGTCGTGGAACAGAGCGGAAAAATCTTCTCGTTTCCCAACCGGCCTGACGTTGCGAAGGCCGACTTGGTCGTCGACCTGGCCAAAGAGGTGCCGGGCCTCAAGAGCGTCTACGCAATCACTTTTCACCCAGAATTCGAGAAAAACCGTTACTGCTTCATCTGCTACATTAAGGCGCTGAATCTTAAGGATGGAACACACGTGGCGCGGTTTCGGCTGTCGGAGAGTATGCCGCCGACGATCGATCCGGCGAGTGAAACGACGATCATCACCTGGTACTCCGGCGGCCATAACGGATGCTGTTTGAGATTCGGCCCCGACGGCTGCCTGTATATCTCCACGGGAGACGGCGCAGCGGCGAACCCGCCGGATGGGCAGAAGGCGGGGCAGGACGTCAGCAACCTGCTGTCGTCGATTCTGCGGGTCGACGTCGACCACGCAGAGGACGGAAGGAACTACCGGATTCCGGCCGACAATCCGTTCGTCGATCTGAAGGGTGCGCGGGGGGAGGTGTGGGCGTACGGTTTTCGCAACCCGTGGCGGATGAGCTTCGACCGGAAGACGCGCGATCTGTGGGTGGGCGACGTGGGATGGGAGTTGTGGGAACTGCTGGACCGGGTCGAGCGCGGCGGGAATTACGGCTGGAGCGTGATGGAGGGCCGTCAGCCGACGAATCCGGAATGGCCCCGCGGGCCGACGCCGATTCTGCCGCCGACGATCGACCACCCACACTCGGAGTCGTCGTCCATCACCGACGGTTTGACGTATTACGGATCGCGGCTGAAGGAACTGTACGGCACTCACATTTACGGCGATTACGACACAGGCAAGTTCTGGGGCTTCCGCTACGAACAGGGGCGCGTCGTCGAGCACCGGGAACTCGCGGACACGACACTCCGAGTCGTGGCGTTTGGTGAAAACAACGACGGCGAGTTTACCATTCTGGACCACACCGCCGGCACGATTCACCGTCTCGTGGCGAATCAGCGGGTGGATCGGGCGAGTAGGTTTCCTCGCAAACTGAGCGAAACCGGCCTGTTCTCATCAACCCGGGAACAGGCACCGGCGGCGGGGGTTATCCCGTACTCCATCAACGCGCAGCCATGGGCCGATTATGCGGTCGCCCAGCGGTTTGTCGCAGTGCCGGACCGATTGTCGATCAAACCGACGGGAGCGGCGTGGCAATTTCCGAAAGACTCGGTGCTCGTGAAGACGCTCTCGATTGAGAGCGAGCGGGGCAACCGGTCCAGCCTGCGCCGAGTGGAAACGCAAATCCTGCACTTCGACGGCCAAGAGTGGCGTCCGTACTCGTATCGGTGGAATGACGAGCAGTCTGATGCGTCGTTGCTGGAGGCGGCCGGCGCGGAACGCGTATTGGACATTGTGGATGCCGACGCGGCGGGAGGGCGGCGCAAGCAGACGTGGCTATTCTCCGGTCGGGCGGAGTGCCAGCGCTGCCACAACAAGTGGTCGGGGCCGGCGCTGGCGTTCAACACTCCGCAATTGAACAAGCTGCACGACTACGGCCCCTTGCAGGCTTCGCAACTGGAGACGTTCGCCCACATCGGGCTGATCGAAAAACCGGTGGCGGTGGAGAACCGTCCGCAACTCGCCGATCCGCAGGACGATGGTGCGGATACCGACCGGCGGGCTCGCGCCTATCTGCAAGTGAACTGCGCGCACTGTCACCGGCTCCATGCCGGCAGTGCGGTACTGTCGAAAATGCGCTACGACCTGCCGCTGGAGAAGACGGACATGGTCGGCGTCCGGCCGACGCAAGGCACGTTCGGCATCCACGCCGCCCATGTGATCGCTCCGGGCGACCCATTTCGCTCCGTCCTGCTGTATCGCATGGCCAAGTTGGGCGGGGGCCGCATGCCGCACATCGGCTCGACGGAAGTCGACCTGGAGGGGGTGGCATTGATCGCGGAGTGGCTGCGTCACATTCCGAAAGGGGCCACCCGGGAGACAACCGGGAATTCGACGGCGGCGAGTCTCCGCAAGGAGGAGTCGGCCAGCCTGCAGCGGCTGCGAAGGGCGACGCGGCCGGCGGAAAAGACCGCACTTGTTGAGGGGCTGTTATCATCGACGAGCGGCGCTTTGATGCTGCTGCGGTCGATTGAGGAGAAGACGCTGCCGGAAACCGCTGTTTCACTGGCGATTGGGAAGGGGACCGGTCACAAGGACGTCCGCGTCCGCGATCTATTCGAGCGTTTTCTGCCGCCCCAGCGGCGCGTCAAGCGGCTTGGCAGCGTCGTACGGCCGGATCAGATCCTGTCACTGCCGGGCGATCGTACGCGCGGCCGGCGGGTTTTCTTCGACACCGCCGGCGTGCAGTGCAAGAGCTGTCACCGTGTCGGACAGGAGGGCCAGGAGGTCGGGCCGGAACTGACAACGATCGGCAAAAAATACAACCGGTCAGAGTTGCTGGAGAGCCTGCTCGAACCGTCGAAGCGAATCGACCCCAAGTACGTGACCTATCTTGTCGAAACAACCGAGGGCCGGCTGCTGACTGGTCTGCTGGTGAAGAAGGACGCGAACGAAGTGGTGATCAAGGACACACAGAACAAGGTGATCCGTGTTCCGTCGAATCAGATTGAACAACTCGTTCCCCAGCGACGCTCGCTGATGCCGGACCTGCTGCTGCGGGACATGACGGCGGATCAGGTTGCCGACCTGCTGGCGTATCTTGGTTCGTTGAAGTAGCGACTCCGGCGGCTTCCCTGCGGTCTGGTCTCGGCCGCCCAGGCGCACTTCAAGGATGAAGATGGACATGAATCAAAAGGCCTAGCGCGGCCGTTGGCTGCAATCAAAACAGGTAGAACCGCGGATGACGCGGATGGCCGCGGATAAAGCAAA
>CAUZRT010000365.1:0-3388 GCA_963582235.1 Lentisphaeria bacterium | reverse complement strand
AGTTTCGGTGGCGGGCAGCAACATAAAGTTTACCCTGACAAGTCCATATATGCTTGCCCAGACGTTGCTGGACAAGCATTACGGCGATTTCGAGACGTTGCTGATGACGCTTGCTGATGTCCTGGCGAGTCAAGTTGCCGAACTCGAGTGCGCTTGCGTCCAGATCGACGAGGCGAACATCACCGGTAATCCGTCGGATGGCCCCGTGGCCGCACGTGCCATTAATCGTGTGCTCGACGCAATCCAAGTCCAGAAAGCAGTTCATTTCTGTTTCGGAAACTACGGTGGACAAACGATCCAGAGTGGCACTTGGAAGGAACTGATCGCATTTCTCAATGCGCTGCACACGGATCACCTCGTGCTGGAATTGGCGCACCGTCCCGACGACGACCTTGAGGCGTTGCGAGATGTATCTCCGCAGATCACGCTCGGCGTTGGGGTGATTGATGTCAAGGTCAATACCGTGGAATCGCCGGAGCAGGTAGCGAGCCGGATTGAGGCCGCGGAAAAAGCTTTGGGCGAGGGGCGTGTCGGCTGGGTGCATCCCGACTGCGGCTTCTGGATGCTGAAGCGCAGCGTGGCGGACCGGAAAATAGAAGCGCTTGTCGACGGACGGGATTTGTATCTGGGGGTATGAGTTCCCAATCTCGAATCTCGAAATTAGGTGCGCTCGCGGCGGAACGTTTTACCGCCTGGTTGAGGCAGGCATTTTTCCCCGACACTTCATGCGTCCAGAACGCCAAGGGAAATTTTTGAGACCACCTTTCCAGCACTTGATCCGTTGTATCTGTACTTCCGTTGTCAACGATCAGAAATTCGGTTGTCGCAAAGTCAAGCTTGGCAAACGATGCAAGTGTTTGCATCAGGACGTTCGCGCGATTGCGGGTCGCGAGAATTACAGAAATACGGATGTTGTGTGTTTTTTCGTCCACCAATTTGTGTTAGTACTTTTTGCTGGCGGGTTAAAATAAAAGTTTGCAGTTCATTTGTTCCTGCGGGCTGCTTGGGGATCGTTAGCCCGCATTTGATTTTGCTCAGGACGCATTCAAGACATTTGCCGGCGACGGCGTGAACTCTATTGCCGCGCCCATCTCGGGACGATCCCGATCGGGATCACGGCATTCATGGATGTTACGGTCCTCGGGCTGTTGTTTTTTGCCTGACACGCGGTGTAATTTAGGCAATGATCTTCGCCGGAAACGATGGTATCAATTCGGCATTGATTTTTTGCGAAAATTGATGCTTTTATGAAAGAACTGGCCAAAAATCGAAAGGCGTTTTACAATTTTCAGGTTCTCGAGAAAATCGAGGCCGGTATCGCCTTGATCGGTACCGAGGTCAAGTCCTGCCGGGCCCATAATATCAGTACGGCCGACAGTTTTGCCCGGATCGAGAACGGCGAGGCGTTTCTGTACAATGTGCACATTAATGAATACGACCACGGTAACCGGCACAATCATGATCCGATACGGGTGCGGAAACTGTTGCTGAAGAAGTCAGAAATCCGCAAACTGGCAACCGCAACGCTGGCCAAGGGTCTCACCCTGGTGCCCTTATCCTTCTATCTCAAAAAGGGCCGGGTTAAGGTGACACTCGGGCTTTGCCGCGGCAAGAGCAAGGGGGACAAGCGCGAGACCGTGCGCAAACGTGAAGCCGAACGTGAAATGCGTAAAGTGATGAAAATGAAATCGTGAGGCGTGAAAGCCATGATGTACAAGCAATGACCGCCCCTCGCCTCCATTACCCCGGGAAATTCATGCAAAGCGTGTCCGGAATCAGCACGATCATGTTGCCTACGGCTCCATTCCAGCCATTCAGGAGCAGCGTGTTTTCGTAGATTTTCGTTGCGATCTTGTGACCATACGCCAGCTGACGGATCACGTGGGAATGCGCGGTCCGCTCCAGGTCGTGGTTTTCGCGATGAACGCCGAGTGAAGACATATCGAGATACGTCAAAACCGGCGTTTGAGCCGGCCGGCTAATGGCGGCCTCTTACATCACGCCTCATTCTTCCTCATTTCCCGCCACAAGGTTTCGGGTCGAATCGGGAGCTTGGTTACGCGGACGCCGGTTGCATCGCGAATGGCGTTGGCAATGGCGGCGGCGCCGGGAATGATGGGCGGCTCGCCGACACCACGCACGCCGAACGGTCCGTCCGGCGACGGGTCTTGGACAATGACGGTCTCGATATCCGGGACCGCCCGGGCTTTCGGGAGATCGTAGTCTGAGAAAGCAGTGGTGAGGAGTTCGCCGTCCGCATCGTAAATCATGGCTTCGTGCAGGCCCCAGCCGATGCCTTGTGCCACGCCGCCATGAATCTGTCCGTTAATCATCAGCGGATTGAGCGCGAATCCCACGTCTTGAACGGCGACGTAACCGGTGACCGTGACATGCCCGGTATCGGCATCGACCCTGACCTTTGCAAGATGAACAACGAAACCCGGCCCGTTGCCGGCCGGGGCGACGCAGCCGTTGCCGATAACCGGGCCCGGTCCGCCGGCCTTGTTTTCCCCGATAGCGGCCAGCTCACCGATCGCAACTGCGCGATCCGGCACACCCTTGACCTGCACATTACCATTATGGAGTTCGAGATCCTCGCTTCGTGCTTCCAGATGATCCGCGGCAATTGATAGCAGCTTCTCCTTTGCCGCCTCGGCAGCTTCGGCAACGGCTCCAGCGACGCTGTAGGTGACGCAACTGCCGCTACTGGCTGGCCCATGTGGGTTGGTCGTCGTATCACCGGTAATGATCTCGACCTGATCGGGTGAGACGCCCAGCGTTTCCGCAGCAACCAGGACGAAACTGCTGTTGACACCGGAGATATCCACACTTCCGACATGGATGCGGATTGTACCGTCGCTGGCGACGCGGCAGATGGCGGCCGCGGGACTAAAACCACCCGGCCAACCGCCAACGGCTATACCGATGCCTTCCCCGGGATCCTTCTCACGATTCGACGAGGCGGTATGCTCACGCATGGCTTCGAGACATTTTCTCATCCCGATACTCGACCATGGCGCATCGTTACCCATGGGGTCACCGGCCTCGACGGCATTTTTGAGACGAAACTCGAGTGGATCACAACCCAATTGAGAAGCCATGTCGTCTATGTTGGATTCAATGGCAAAGGTAGCCTGTGGTGCGGAGGGGGCGCGATAGGCACCGACTTGCGGTTTGTGGGTGAGCACTTCCCGGCAGCGTATTTTCAAGTTCGGGAACTTGTAGTAGCCGCCGAGTAGCGCGCTGTAGAGTCCGCCGACGGACCATGGGAAGACACCGTTGTCGATGACAGCGCTGGCTTCGATCGCGGTGACCGTCCCGTCTTGGCGCGCGCCGGTTTTGAGATGGACGACGATGCCGGGGGAGGGGGTGCTGGTCAGAAAATCTT
>CAUZRT010000364.1:0-3399 GCA_963582235.1 Lentisphaeria bacterium | reverse complement strand
CACGACCCTGACGCCAACGTGATTTCCCTGACCTTGATTCGAATTCATGGGCATCTCCTTTTTTGGTTTCACCTAATTTGATCTTTTCATTTGTGGGTCTTACTATTTTTTTGCGTTTCCCGTATATCGACCCGGGTGTACGAAACTTCGGTCCGAATTGCAAGAGCAAAGTCAGAATTTGTTGTCCGGCAGCAATCACGGCACCCAATCCAAATATTCGGGATAGGCGTGGAAAGGCCGGTGAGATAAACAGGGGGTAGGGCACCTTGACCGGGTGACTTTGGACTATCGATATCTCCGCGAATCCGTCGCCACGATTGTCGCCATTGTCCGACAGTTATGCAATAGTTATACTAATCCGGTGACACCGTGCCGGATGAATCGCCGCTCGCCTCAACTTTCACGCACCGCTACGATTTTTTGCAATTGTTTCGGACAATAATGGCGGTTAGTGCGGGGGAAAGAGCCGCATCTTGCCACAAAAAATCCTCCATAGCACGGACCGACTATGAGGAGCTGAATTCGTTTCCGCAGGTTACCGGTCATGCTTGAGCCCAAGCGCGTGCGCCAACCAACTAATCGCATGGACGGGTGGCCGGGTGCTTCGGAGCCGGCAGCAGCCTGTGCCTCCTTCGCCATGACCTGGGCGGTGACGTCGCAGAACATGGGGCACCAATATCAGCACGCGCCGGCTCGTGTCCACCTACAGCTTGCTCACGGTGTTGTCGTTACTGTTCGCCACCCAGATGTTGGCCCCGTCGAAGGCCACGCCGCGAGGGCGGTCGCCGACGTTGAAGGTGCCCTGCAGGTCTCCGTCGCTGGCCCGCAGCTTGTTCACCGTGTCACTGGCATAGTTCACCACCCAGATTTTGGCCCCGTCGAAGGCCACGCCGGAAGGGTAGTTGCCGACGTTGAAGGAAGGCCACGACGTGGCCTCGGTTTCATTGTCATCGTACCAGCGGAGCAGGGCAATCTGCATTGGGTTGCGGGTGCTCGTGCCCATCGCGGCGCTGGTCTGGACCGAGCCCCGTCGGGGAAATGGATGGCCCCGGCGGTGATGCTACCGCCAACGCTGACATCGCCATTGAGGTTCGTCGTCCCCATCACGTCGAGCCTGGTGTTCGGATTGGTCGTCCCGATGCCGACGTTGCCGTCTGAACTAATAAAAAGCCTGACAGGATTGTGTGCAGAGTATTCATCCCTGATAAAGAAGTTATTTTTAGCCAGAGTTCCCACTGTTTCCGCCTTAACATCTGTGCCAATAGTAAATATTTTCTGCGGTTCATCTTGTGTATTGGCATCAATGATGCCTTTGAACATGACCCTGGATCCCGTGGAGTGTCCTGCATTATTTATGCTGCCCATGTCAAAAGTATTGTCTATAATAAGAGTTACCCATTCGTCATGTCCAGGGTTTGATGAAATATGCAGCACGGAAGAAGGGCTCGTCGTCCCGATACCGACGTTGCCAAACTTGAAGTAACTATCTCCCGTCGCCGTGATCCGTGTCCCTAACAGACCATCGTTCAACAACTGGAGAGTCCCCTCATTTCCATTTTCGCTTTTGATCGTCACAACGTCGTTGGCGAGATCGCTCCGACGAATACGGATCGCGTCCGTCCCTGCGGGTACATGCAAGTCAAACTTGTATGTACGTACGCAACAATGCCTGCTGTTAAAGGCGCGGGGCTTGCGGCGACTTGGC
The DNA here is from genome assembly GCA_963582235.1 of Lentisphaeria bacterium. Taxonomy (GTDB): domain Bacteria; phylum Verrucomicrobiota; class Lentisphaeria; order JABSQK01; family CAJWLW01; genus CAUZRT01. The sequence continues at coordinate 1,694 of CAUZRT010000364.1, read as the reverse complement.
AATCGGCAGGCTCAGGTATGTACGGTTTTGAACGCCCGGTGTCGGCGCGGGCGTTCGATGATATCCCTCATTAGCAAAGGGGTGATGTAATTTCGACGACATTATTTTATCTACTTGATCTTCGCACTGGCCGAACTATATCCGCGCCTTTCTGTTGCCGTTACTGTACCATCATTATGACTCTTCTGCCGCCGGCATTTCAGCCTGCGGCTACTCAGGAAAGCCTTGATGAGAGTCCGTCCATTTTCCTGTTTTTCAATAGGGATGCTTGCGGTTATTTCGCCGGCCGCCGATGAGGCCGCATCGTCATCAAACGGCCGCGTCCCGGCGCACCAAGGTCAGCCGATCGAGCCGGAGAAACCCGGACAAATCAATGTCGCTCGTCTCGAGGACCGTGACATTCGCCTCATTGAATTGACCACTGTGCTCGGCTACAACACGGAGAACTTTCTCCTGTTCATGAAGTCCGGGACCCGCACTGAGACGGCGCGACGCTACATAACCCAAGGCTTGCAACGGTTGGCTCTCATTAATGAGGCGCGCGACGTCGCAGAATCGATCGAACCGCTCTCTACAAAGCACGAATGACAGAGAACCGAAGACTTGCGGTCTGCAATCGTGACGCAGCCCTGGCGGAGTACTTGACGCTGACGGACAGCGAGTTCTTTAAGCCGCCCCGCCGATGCGCCTGCCCAACAACGCGGAGATCATGCGTACATCGCCAGGAACAACACCCGCTTCGTTCGCATCGAACCGGAGAACCGTCGTGCTGTGGCATTGTCCCGGCCCAAGATCCAGCGGCAGCTCGAGACTGTGCTTGCATGGAAGAAAGGAATCCTGCAGAAACTCGTTCACCAGCTGTCGTTCAATGGCGTCGAAATCGGCATCGATGTGATCATGGATGTCGCCGAAGAGACGGTTATGGGAAAGATCTCAGCGAGTCGAGCCAGTGAAATCAAGCGTCACGAGGATGCCATCGAGCGAACCTTCCAAAATAGCGCGACCGGGCCCCCGGTCCTGATCTTGAATGGGCTTCCGGTGCCGCCGGAGATGGTCGACGGAACCGGAGCAACACTGAGCCGGATCGTGGATGTGGTGTGGAATCGGGCGCTTGCGGATACCGCCAGAGAGCGCGGTCGGGATCAGGCACCGAAGTTCCGGCGCAATCAGCCCAGCTACGATCAAGTTGCCTACCAGGAAGCTGTGCTCCTCGGGGAGATGCTGTTGTCGCGCGAAGGCATCACACCGGATAATGTACGGGTGACCGTTCGGTGAAATCCAGAATTGGATTCGGGCGAACCCGAAGTTCGCCACCAACGTTCCTAATCCCGAGACGTTGCGAACGGCGGTCGCCGCCATTCTTCGAACGCGCCATTTTCAGGAACTCCGCAAGCGATATGCCGAGCGTCTGCTCATCGGGCGGGAGCATGCCATCCTGCTCCCGGAGAATTGACGGCGGCTTAGTCGCCAAGCGGCTCAATGTTCAGCGTATCGACGGGAATCTCGAAGAGACCCACGTAGGACTCCGACAGGCGGATCATTCCCTTGGTCGTGAATCCGGATTGCCAGCGGCTGTACAGGTCGGCGATGATGTCCTCGTCAATGATGCTGGAAAACGGTGCGAGAACGTAGCGGATCGACTGCTGCGCCGGATAATCTTCAAACGTGAAAAAGACGTTTTTCAGCGTCTGACA
>CAUZRT010000363.1:0-3429 GCA_963582235.1 Lentisphaeria bacterium | reverse complement strand
GGCTCCAGCTGTCCACGGGTCTAACCAGTTTGCCCAGGACTTTTTCCAGAGAGAACAACTCGGCATTTCCGTCGATCCGGTAGATGAACCGGAAAAAAGCTTTCTTCGCGCCCATGTAACCCGTCAACAGGCCGATGGTAAAGGGTTGCGCCGTAGGAGTGAAGACCGCCGAGACGGCGCGTGGGCGGTCCTTCATCGACCCAAATGCGAGCATTTGCGGCTGCCGCGATTTCTTTGGTGCGAGGCTGTTCGACAGTGTCTCGCGGTTGCGGTTGCCAAACGCTCGTTTATGAAAAAAGTGACCTTCGTGGTAAACGGTATGAAAACGTATCTGATCAATCGTTCGCAGATCCAGATCGTCGGCGGATTTCATTTCCAGGTCGTCGAATATGACGTTATCATCGGCTTTCACGTAGAGGCCGAATTTGCCGCCTTGCGGCAGCCTTTCCTTCACGTCGATGACCCGTGTATAATCGAGGAAGCACTCGATGCGGTCGCCGGCGGCTCGGATTCCGGGTCGGACCCATTGTTCGGGGATCAAGTCGACCCGAACAACCGCGATGATCTGTCGTTCCTTTGACTGCGGAGATCGGCGCCACAACCTGAGGAGCGATTCTCGGTAGGGATCCTCCGGCACTTTGATGGTGAAACCGTAGGTGTCCGTCTCGCCGCGATAATAAAAGACCAGCCCCATCTCACCCGGCCGGATCTGTACCGCCGCGGACAATGAATAATCGTCGTGAAACTTGTAACCCGTAACAACGATGCCGTTTCGGCCTTTGAGACTGTAAAAATTCGAGCTCAGCTCCGGGAGGACCGGATTTTTTTTAAGCCGGTCGGAACTGTCTTTCTCTCGGGCAGCGTCGAGGACCGTATGGACGTGCCACGACCCGGAGACGACGTGAAACGGCCCGAGCTGATTTTTGTTGCTTTCATCGATCATGAAGTCGGCTTTGAATTGGTAGAGGCTGATCTTCTGAAAGCGCAGCGTGTCAACGGCATTGGCGGGGACGGCGGATCGCGGCTGCGAGACGACAGTCGGGGCGGCAAGCTTGACGGGAAGGAGCGCAACGCGCTCGCCGTCCACATAAACGGACCACGCGGAGAGACGGAACTTGATGAGAAGGGCCGCGTCGTCCCGCGGCTCAGGTGGCAGGGCATCGGCGTCGAAGCGGCATTCCGGCATCGGAATCGGCCGCACGGTGGTCGCCGTTTCAAACTCGGCACGGCTCGACGACGACGCGATTGTCAGTGTGATCCGGTGCTTTGTGTCGGGCTGGTAAAAACGAATACGCAGGCCTTCCTCGGGCCGCCAGCGTGTGCGTAGATAGAGGTTTCCCGACTCATTTTTTACGGTATGCAACTCGACCCATTCATCCGTGGCCCTCGATCCTATGGCACCGACAGCCATAAGAACCAGGCTGCAAAAGATTGTTTGCCGTAGTTGAGTCACTGCAGAAAAAAAGAATCACAGGCGACCGCCGCATGCGCCATTGCCTGTGCTCCTGTCAACGACTGAGGATTGTCCGTTCCGAAGCGTGTTGAATCTTACCTGTCGGGCTTCAGCGAGCGTCGATTGAACGAAAGACCATGTGTCGATCCGCGCCGTCGTCTATCTATTATGAGACACCGTCGGCCAGGCGCCGGTTGCCCGACTCTATCCGAATAAATTATACACAGCCATCCCACAGCATTTCAACCCGATCGTGAACTCGATCCTAAACACCGTCGGATTGCGGTTGTTAGTCCTCGGACAACTTCTTTCGACGGGGTTGAGGATCGCCAAGGTTCAGAGGCACCGGGATAAACCGGCATGAAGCAGGGAATGAAAGAGTCCTACATGAAAGGAGTAGCGATCCAGCATGGCCCCGCACTGTGTGCTTGTGGCGGTAACGTCACAAGTAAAATGTCGTCAGTGTTGGGGCGATGCAAGCTGGCCATTGAGATTCGAAACCATCACTTCCGGGCGCCACTCCAGTTGAACCGTGGGTTTGGCGACGCGCTGCAGCGCGTGAATCGCGAGTGCTGCAGCGGGCCTGGCGGAGTCGAAGATCCCATGCGAGCATCGAAACTTCATGCGCGAGACGCCGGCCTCGCGGTGTCAACCTCGATTCGGCGCTCCATCGCCTGCAGACTGGCATCCAGGCGCTGCTCAATGTTGGCGCCTATATCCCTTTGGCTCTTTGTGCCTGCCAACGCCTCAGCACAGCGCCGACATCTTTGTCGCCCTCCACGACGCCGGACACCTGCCAAAAAATGGTGGAATTTCGCAATCGCGTCGTGCATCTGTAAAATCGAATTGATTCGGAAGTCGGTCACGATATTCTTACGAATCACGTCGACGATCTGGTATCATTGCGCGACGCGTTGCTCGGCATCATTACGGCGAATCCCGATGACTGAGAACACCACGAATTCCCGCCTTCTACCTGCCTTTGTACCGTTGAATGACGTTCCCGACCACGATCAGCACCAGGCCGGCGATCGACGACGGCGATATTTTCTCACCGACGAACACACTGATAAACACCAGCGACAGGAATGGTGAGAAGAATATGAGATTGCTCACGCGGGCGGTGCTGTCGCTCAGCTTGAGAGCGTTCAGCCAGAGGACGAAGGCGATGCCCATCTCGAACAGCCCGATGTATGCCGCTCCCACGAGTCCCTGCACCGACACTGCAAATGGGTCGGACAGCAGACAGGTCGCGAGGGCGACGAACGGCAGCCCGAAGATGAAGTTCAACAGTAGGTTGGCCACCGGATCATTGCCGGCTTTCATGTTGAAGATCCAGTAGAGCGCCCAGATGACCGTACTTCCCAGGGCCAGCATGACGCCGGCCGTATTGGTAAACCTGAGACTCCAGGGCTCGCCGCGCGTGGCGATGACGACGACACCGAAATAACTGATCAGGATCGCGACGATGTCCTTGGCCGTCAGTTTCTGACCCAGGAGCGGTACGGAGAGAATCGCCAGGGTAATGGCCCAGGTGTAATTGAGAGGCTGTGCTTCCTGCGCCGGTAGCAGATCATACGCTTTGATCAGGATGAGATAGTAGAGAAAGGGATTGAGAAAGCCGAGAACGGCACACCGCGCGACATCCCGCCGGGAATATTGTAGCAGGATCGAGACACGATTCTGGCCTATCAGGACTAGCAACAGACACACGATCGATACGATGTTGGCGTAGAAAAGTAAAGGGATTGGCGACAGGCGCCGCAGGGTTAGCTTGAAGGCGGCGGCTACGGTGGACCACATCAGGACTGTGGTAACGGCGTAGAGGTAGGCGCGTTGCTGGCGAGTCATAAGGCAAGGTGCAATTCGAAACTGGAACAGGATTTGCGGATGTAACGGAAGAAGGGCAGCATTCGTCCCCGGTTCTACCGCCAAATGCGCTCACAAGATGGTCCGCAACGACGTCTCCGATTCAG
>CAUZRT010000362.1:0-3434 GCA_963582235.1 Lentisphaeria bacterium | reverse complement strand
GTGTGGCAGGTGCCAGTTGCCAGGCATCGAGGCGTTGCAGCGTTGCGGTGCCGACAGCGAAGGCTGCGATACCTTGACTGTCGTCACGGGTCGGGTAGATACGGGTTGTCAGGCACAGCCTGTCATTGGCAAAAATTTCGATAACGGATCGGTCAATGAAGATCTGCAATTTGAGATTCTCTCCAGGTGCCAGGGGCAGCGGTTCACCTTTCGGATAGGTGTATTGTTCCGGATCTTTTGTCGAATGAAAGCGATCGATGCTCAGTGTTGCGTCTTGTTGCCGGTAGATCAGCCGCGTTTCCTCTTCACCGTCTGGAGAGCGGCGCAACGACAGCCCGAACTCACTGGCATCGCCGGGTTCGAACTCGGCAACAAGTTCGAGGCAATCGCCGCTTACCGGATCGAGCGGCACCGTACCGTCTTTGACTTTGACGTCTGTCAGTGCCGTGTGAGCGCGGCGCAGGACCTGCAGTTCTTCCGGCACCCTGTAACGCATCGTTCCGTCCCCGGCGATATTGATAATTCGCGGCAGCGAAATGACACTCGACCAACCTGCTTTCTGCCACGCGGCAGTCGACCGCGCTTCCCAGACCCAGCCAAATATCAGACGACGACCTTTGTCATCAAGCATCGTCTTGGCCGCGTAAAAATGACCACCGGCATCGAAATTGCCGGAGGCCTCCGGCGTGAATTGCTGGTTTTTGTAGGTGCCGATATCATAAAAAGTCGACATCAAAACACGGCAGTGATCGACGCTGCCATACGCAAGGTGGGGCGATTTCCGGGACGTCGCCAGGACGTGTCGCCCATCGAGCTCGAAGAAGTCGGGACATTCCCAACACTGGTTCGTGATGTCCGGCGCATCGGTGCATAATTCGTGCAGGTAGGTCCATTTCACCAGGTCCGGTGACTTGTATATCGTTGCCGTGGCGCCTTCGTTGGTAATGCCGGCGCCGACCAGCATGTACCAGTCATCCCCTTCCTTCCAGAAACATGGATCGCGGAAGTCCGGCGAATTTTCAGGCCCGATGACCAGCGGATTGTCCGGATGCTTGGTCCAGGTCGTCAGGTCGTCGCTGCCGGTCGCCAGGCACACGTCCTGCTGCCATTTGCGCGGTTGGTCTTTCGGCGGAAAGTCGACGCCGCTGTACAGGATGACCGGCGTCCCGTCCATGTCACCGGCGGATCCGGACCAGCAGCCGCCCTTGTCGGCGCCCCCGGGGGTTGGTTCGAGAGCCACCGGCAGATGCCGCCAGTGCACCAGATCGGGTGATACGGAATGGCCCCACCTGGCGGAATTCTGATAGAACAGGTGATACTCGTCGTTCCACATCATCGCGCCGCACGGATCGTTGATGTCTGCCCCCGGCTGCAGATGGTACAGTGGAAAGTGTGGGTCGGTATCCGCTAATGACATGGGAGAGATTCCATTTGTGATGATTTCCTTGTATGATCAGCTTTTTCCGGCGTCGGCTCGACAACCCCCAGGCGGCCGTCGCAGGTATCCTGCAAACACACGGCAATCAGTGGTTCATGGCCGTTTTCACACATCTTGAATCCCGTTTTCGCTGCTGACTTCCACATCGATGCCGAGAATCGTCACGCTCATGTTTTCACTGCGCACAATCACGTCGTTCCTGCCGTCGCGGATGACGCCGGCCGGGACATGGAAGAGGGCGACCTTGCTTTGGCGGCAGGATGGCTGCTGGTCATTGTCGTAGAGCCAGGCGCGTCCGGGATCGTTCGGATCTCCCTCGGGCCCCGGCCCCACTTCAGCTGCCTGGGCGCTGTAACGACCAATCCGCAGCCACAGGTCCGCGGCCGCGTTGTCGCCGTCGAAGCAGACATGAACTGCAACGGCCAGTGGTTCGGGCACGGCGGCCAGCAGCATCTCGAATCGCCGCTCTGAATGCTTGGCGATTGTCACCGGCACCTGGTCGGGCAGGTCGAACTCGACCGTCCAGTAGCTGGCGCCCAGGAGATGCAGGCGCGGTTTGGCACGGATCTCCTCCAGCGATCGCATCTCGCGCAGGCGCCCGAAGAATTCCTCGGCACTCGCCACCGGTTTGGCTTTGCGCTGCAGGAAGTAATTGAACAGTTCGACACCATCGGCACCGGCCGCGTAGTAGCCGGCGGCGAAGCCACGGAGCATTTCGCAGCTGCCGGGCAGGTATCGCAGCGGGATGCCGTCGCGCTTGTCGGCGGTTACTTCGGCAGCGGCGTAGATGGCGATGTCCGGACCGGTCAGCTGCCGGAACTTGTCGATCGGCATGGTCCAGGCGGTTGTCACCATCGAGGTCACGATGATGCCGTCGACGATGCCGTCGCGGGCCCAGGCTTCGACATCGAATCCGAGTGCGTAGGCGGCATCGGGATCGGCGGCGATACGGGGGATCAGATGGATGCGGCGACCCGCCTTTGCCAGGCAGTTTCGCACCTCGGTGATAAACGCCGTCATGATCGTGCAATGCCGCCCTGCATCGCCGCGCTCGAAGTAGTACGTGAAGCGGCTGAAATCCAGTTCGAGAACGTCGAAGTCGTAGCCGTCGACCCATTCGCGAATCAGCGACAGAAAGTGTTCGCGCACTTCGGCGTGTTCGTAATTGAATCCCTCGGAACCCCAGTCGCGGGCGTTGATCGGCGGCAGGTGCAACTGCGGATTGTCCTTGTAGAAGCGGCTGAAGGAGTGCGAGTCCGGCCAGGGGATATCATGCATGTCATTCATGCGCATCGAGATGCCGGGCGTCATCCCCCGCTGTTTCGCGCGCGCCAGGGCCGTTGCCAGGTAGTCGCACTGTTCCGCCAGCCGCGCCATCTGGCTGACCGTGTGTTCGCGTGCCGGCAGCATGCCGTCCGGGATGCCGCCGAAAAAATCACGATCCCCCTGCCGATACCCGTCCCACCACGTTTGCCACACTTTGCTCGGGTAGTTCACGACCTGCGCGTTCGGATTGATCAGGAGCACATCGGCGCCAAGGGCGACCTCGTCGACCATGCGTTCGACATGTGCCGGCGTGAGCGGTTCGGACGTGTGGAAGAGATCGCCGCAGTCGAAGTTGTAGAGGACGCGGTATTGGAGTTTCTGGGCCATTGTAGGGTTCAGGGTTCAGGGTTCAGGGTTCAGGGTTCGGGCCGATACGCCGGGAATCTACTCTGCATCACCCGCTTCATCGCCCTTGATTTATCCCGGATCGGGGATGTGGGTAAGATGCCGAGTTGAATTCATATTCCCATCTCGAAACACAGTTCACCGGCTTGCAGGCGACGTTTGGTTTCCTCGTGGAAGTAGTGGGTCAGGTCCGGCGCGCTGTCGTCGGGATCATCCACGTCGTGAAAGAGAAAACAAGGATCCCGGTCACGAATGATTGCCATCGACGTATCGATCATGTTGCGGATCATGAATACCTGGGCCATGGCCGGACCAATACGGCCGT
>CAUZRT010000361.1:0-3449 GCA_963582235.1 Lentisphaeria bacterium | reverse complement strand
TACGACGGAAAATCCCGCACGACCCAGCGCCACCGCGGTCCTTCGTCCAATACCCGATCCTGCCCCGGTGACCAGGGCAACGCGAAGTTCAGCTGACGGGGTGGCGTTCATGAGGGGTATCTTAAATTAAAGGGCCTCTTTTTACAAGCCTTTCCTACTTTCACAATGACCGGCAGTTTCTAAAAAAGCCGTGACGCATCCCCAACGAGTGCCTGCCGGGATTCCTGTCCCGCAACCGTTGCTGTGCAGAATGGGCACGGGCACTTCTTCGCTCAGTTCGTCGTAGAGGGCTACGGCTTCAGGCGTGATGCCAAGGTCGCCGCCGTTGATCAGTCATTGCGGGCCGTGGCTGAGCATCGAGTCCAGACAACGTTCAAAACCCTTGCTCGAATCGCGCCCCTCGCACAGGTGGATGTCGGTAAAGTAGATGAATTTCATGGTGGCCTTTTTTGTAGGGAATGCCAACGGCTATTTTTTCGACCAGACTAACGGCGTCTCCTCATCGTCGTCGTGCAGGTCGCCGATCTCCATGCTTTCAAAACGCTCTTTCGACAGAATATTCTGGATGCCGTTGAAGGTCGCGCCATCGGGCATATAGGCGCAGGTCATCGCCCGGCGGGCATATGGCGTCATGTTGGGACCGGCGGCGTGGGCCGTGAGTCCATTGTGGAAACCGGCGGAGCCGGCCTTCATCGCGGCGGGGACCGGTTCGATCTCCCTAAATTCGGGGTATTGGTCGAAGAGGGCGCCAATATCGGCGGTGAAGTCGCCTTTGCGCTCGTAGTCGGCCTGTTGATGCGAGCCGGGCAGGAAATACATGCAGCCATTTTGCATCGTGGCGTCGTTGAGCGCGATCCAGATCGAGATGGCGTCGGGCGAGTAGAAGGACCAGTTGGGCACGTCAAGATGCCACGAAGTGGGGTTGCCCCAGGCGAGTTTCTGCAAGGTTTGGTCGTGCCAGACGCGGATGCCGTCGATGTCGGCGAGTTGGCAGAGCATTTCGCCGAGAGTCGGGTTGAGGAAGAAATTCTTGATATCATTGTTGACTCGCCAGAGATTGACCCGTTGCAGGAATACCCGGCTGTAATAGGTCTCGCTGTCGCCCATGATGCTCTCGTTGTGCTCGCCGGAAATTCCGGAAACTTTGTCGCCGCCCATCGTCTCGACACCGGTGTCGACGGCGGCGTTGAGGGCGCTTAATTCGTCGGGAGCGAGGAAGTCGTCGACGATCAACCAGCCTTCTTTCTGATAGTGCTCTATTTGAACAGGGGCGAGTTCAGTTTTCATTAGGTGTCGTCCTTTTGTTGTGGTTTTGCATCATTGCCGGCACTTGTTCGCAGTCGATTGCTTGGCGCATGTGCCCGCGCCTACGCAGCTTTCGGCGACGGTGCTGGATCGCGCGTCGTCAATCAAACCGGCGGCAGCGGCGCTAAGGGAAGTTCGTGCCTGACCCTGTCGACCAGGAAACTCGCAGGTCAGGCAAATAATTCCCCGGAAAGTTCCGCTTCCCTATCCGCGCTTCGTACCACCTCTCTACCATTTGTCCATCCGGCTTGTACTGTGCGGCACAAACCATTCGGCATTGGTATCGATGGATGGCGCGGCCGCGCCGCATCATCGATACCCCGCCGGGCTGTCCAGTAGACGACCATTATACGAGGGAACCGGGACGTCCGGTGAAATCCCCGGCACATGAATGACAAAGTCCGAATCCGGGCAGAACTTTCCATGACCGTCCACGAAAATCATATTGGCGGCATTATTGTGTCTCTGTATGTCAACGCCGTAACCGTAAGCTGCAATCCAATCGCTGTACCGCGGGGTGGCGCCGAATTGCCGGCAATTCCCCGTGCCGTCCGCGAAAGCAACGGTCAGTTCCTGCGGCCTGATCCGATCGAGTTTGCGCCACTGGTGGGTGTCATAAAAAGCACCGCCGGTCGCATAGTGCCATCCGACATTCCAGCCATTGTAACCATAGGAGATGGAATCCCTGTCGACGCTGGTGCCAAAAGGACCGCCCACCTGGGGCAAATACCCATGTTCATGCCCATCGCTTGGGCAGATGTATACACCGATCCCGCCAACGGCGCCCCTGGTTATCTGTCTGGTACCCAGATATCCGGAAATGGTGGAGAGCCAGTCATAATCACCCCACGGACTGGTAGCGGGAGGTACATATCCATCTTCGTCGTCGGTATACATGGCAAAGCCCAGATATATCTGTTTCAAGTTGCTCAGACATACTGCCTGCCGCCCTTTTTCTCTTGCTGCGTTCAGCGACGGCAGCAGCATCGAAGCCAGGATGGCAATAATGGCAATGACCACCAGCAGTTCAATGAGCGTAAAGCCAGATCGTTGTTGCAATACAAGGAAACGCTGTTTCATAGCACAATCGGTGGGAAAAGTGAAAGCCAACGGATAGGTGATTAAGTGACTGTCGATAGCCCATTATTTCAAATTCCCGTACGTGACCCGTAACACCCACCTAACCACGATACCGTTCTGCGCTGGTCGGGAATCAGAAAAAGATTATCGATACCCCGCCGGGCTGTCCAGTAGACGACCATTATACGAGGGAACCGGGACGTCTGGAGAGATCCCCGGCACATGGATGATAAAGTCCGAATCCGGGCAGAACTTTCCATGACCATCCACGAAAATCATATTGGCGGAATTACTGTGTCTCTGTATGTCAACGCCGTAACCGTAAGCTGCAATCCAATCGCTGTACCTGTTTGAAGAAGCCCCTATCTGTCTGCAACTTCCCGTGCCGTCCGCGAAAGCAACGGTCAGTTCCTGCGGCCTGATCCGATCGAGCTTGCGCCACTGGCGGGTGTCAGAAAAAGCACCGCCGGTCGCCTGGTGGTATCCCACATTCCAGCCATTGTAGCCATAGGAAATGGAATCCCTGCTGACGCCGATGCCAGGACTTACTTTGTACCCGGACTCATGCCCGTCACTCGGACACACATATACCCCAATACCAAACATGTCGGAGCCACAACCGATGTTTTGCTGCGGCCCCAAATATGCGTGGATAAAATGCAGCCAGTCGACATCACAGCAGATGCAGGGTGGGTTTCCAACCCAGATCGGCGCACTGACCGAACAAGCCGGTACAATGCCATCTTCGTCGTCGGTATACATGGCAAAGCCAAGATATATCTGTTTCAAGTTGCTCAGACATACTGCCTGCCGCCCTTTTTCTCTTGCCAGGCTGAGCGCCGGCAGCAGCATCGACGCCAGGATGGCGATGATGGCGATCACCACGAGCAACTCAATAAGCGTAAAACGTGCGCTGGGCCGAAGGCCCGGCCGGCCGCCGCTTGCGTGCGGGAGTGATCCCCTCGCAACGGAATCAGGGCAGTCAGTCCCGCCGCGGCGAGGCTCAATCAAAGTGAAGCCGTATCTGTTTCGAGGGCATGTATTCCTTGGTCTCATGACCATGT
>CAUZRT010000360.1:0-3467 GCA_963582235.1 Lentisphaeria bacterium | reverse complement strand
CACGTGCAGCATTGCATTCAACAAAAATGGCCTGGCAATCACATACCGGATCCCGCGCGGGTATCAGGGGTATCCGACGTCGCTGTTTGGTAAAGTCGTCTTTTATAAAACAGCGACGTCGTTTGCAGCCGTCCACCCGTTTGACAATGTCTGGGAATACGGCGACGTGCCGAAGTGTTACAGCCTCGACTTCACTGCCGCGCCGTACGAACTGCAGCGGCGCACCGAAGACTGGGCGACGGTGGTCATCCAGGACGCCCCGGTGAACATTTCCGACCAGGTATACTCGGAGCAAGTTGGGTTCGGCTGGGTCGACAGCACCGGCATCGAGGTCGTCAAGAGCGATTTGAACGCGGTTTTCTATGGCTCGTATGCAACCAGTCGCCAAGCCGCCCGCTTTCGTATGGATTGCCCGAACGGGTTTTACTACGTGACGCTGAACCTCGCCAGCCCGCTGGCTGCAGTCGGACCATTCCGCATCGCTATCAACGGCACCCCGGCATTCGAACCATTGCGCCTGGAAGCGGGGACCTTCACCGATGTCGTGCGTCTGGTCAAGGTGACGGATGGGCACGTCGGTATTCAACTGGAAGGGGTCGACGGCAACGCCTGGTTGCTCAGTGGCCTGTTCTTGTCGCCGATGGGTCTGCTGAGCGAGGACTATGTCCTGACCGCTCCGTGGTGGCATTACGAGAACCTGACTTTCATCGGCACCACACCGGATCGCGATTATCAGCCGCCGCCGGTGACGTCGGCAGTGATCGTCAATGCCCTCATGAACACCGAGTCGGCGACGGGTGAGGCGTTGGAAACAATCATGTCCCGGCTGTTCGAGCAGGTGCCGGAAATTCCGTTTACCCAAAGCACGCACGACTGGTTGAACAAAATGCAGATGAGCAACTGGGGCGCTTCGAGTTCGGGCAACTACCGGGACTACCGCAATCGTGACGAAGCGGAAGCGCGCGCCCGGGAGTTGGTGCGACGGGGGAACGACACGGCGATCACCCACGGGTTGCAGAACCGGTTGCAGTTCGGATATAGACGCGATGAGTTGTTGGCTTATCAGAAGATGGTGACGGAGGTCTGTCACGCGCATGGACTTCATGTGGTCGACCACCTCGACATCACGCAGTTCTGGGCGTCTGCCTATCCCTTCGCCTTCCAGCACACCGACTGGCTGCAACAGAACATCCGTACCGGCACGCCGCAGAAATATTTCTGCATGAACAAACCCGGGTACATCGACTTTCTCGCGGCGTACCTGGCGGCATCGGTCGAGGCGGGCATCGACGGGTTCAGTCTCGATGAGGCGTCGTTCATGAACGACAACTACTGCGGCTGCGGCACGTGCCGTCGCAAGTTTCATGATGAAACCGGCTACGTCCTGTCGGTCGACGTGAAGCCCGCGATCCTGCTCAATCGCGACCACCCGATCCATAACCTGTGGGTCGATTGGAAAAAGAAATGTCTGGCCGAAGCCAAGGCCAGGATCATTGCGCGGCTGCACGAGATCAACCCGGACGTGATGTTGATGTATTACAACACCGCGTTGTACAAGCCGAACACCTCGCACGACGACATGATCGAGATGGCGCGCAACATGTTCATCGGCACCGAGGGTACGAAGTGCGTGTTTCAGACCCACATGCATTTTTTCTCGCAGTACAAGATCATCCAGGGCGCGGCGCAGGTGTATGGCAAGGTGGGGTGGGCGCTGTACCAGCCGGCCAGCGCCGATGACCACGTCTTCGGCGGTTATTTTTCGGGACTGATGGGGATGCCCTCGTGGCTGGGCGGTAGCCAGCTGAAGCCGTTGTACAACTGGAAGCACTGGGAACGGATCGACTACAACCGGCAGGTTGTTGCCGATGTTGGCATTGTCCTGGCGCCGGGCAGTCGCGGCGGGCAGTTGACGCGGGCCGGGCTCAATGTCGAGTCGACGCACGGCTGGATTCAAAGCCTGGGCGAAGCCGGCATTCAGACGCAAGGGCTGCCGGATCGCCTCATCGAGCTGGAACACATGATGCCGTATCGGGTGATTGTCGTGCCTGCTTCTGCCAATCTGAGCGACGACATGTGCGACGACCTCCTGGCCTACATGAAGCAGGGCGGCAACCTGATCCTGTGTGGCATCAGCGGCTCGCACTCCTTCCATGGCGTTCCCCGGGATCCGAAGGCGACGCTTTACAGTACCCTGGGCATTCGATCGATGTCGCTGGCGCAGGCCATCGAATTTCGCTACGGATCGATCGACATGCTGTACGGCGGCGACGACCGGACGTTGACGTTCAAGAATCCTGCCATCCATGGGGCAGGCCGGACCGTTTCGCTGCCGGAGTCGATCGCCTATCGTGTCGAGCTGGAAAATCCGGACAGCGCGCAGGTCGAGGCGGTAATAGACGATGACTTGCCGGCTCTGTTGTCGGGGCAATACGGCAAAGGCCGGTGGCTGTTGTTTTCGGTGCTGCCCGGCCAGATCAATTTCATTCCGCGCTGTTATCCCGGGCACGTCTGGAGCCGTTACATCAAGCCGCAGGTCCGCGACCTGATGGCGGCCGTCGTGCGCTATGCGGCCGGCGCCCCGCTGCGGGTCGATGTGCGCCAGCAGGACCGGGTGCTCGTAACCGCGGTTGACAAGGGCGCGAACATTCAAATCCATCTGCTCAACGTCGAAGGTCACTTCATCGAGCCGGGCACCAAGATCCCGCCCACCGGCAAGATTCCGTATCCGGAGTTGCACGACATCGACGTGCTGGTGACCGGCGAGGCAGGCTTGCAGGCGCAGCTGTATATTGCAACCCAGGAAAATCCGGTGACGATCCAGGGCCAGTCAACTGACGATCGGACGATCTTCACAGTCCCGGCAGGCACGTTCCGCGAATATGCGTTTCTTGAAATTGACAGATCGCCGGGAGAATGACATGAACGTTGCCGTGGCCCAATTCCCCATCAGTTCCGACATCTCACAAAATCGAGACCGATACCTGCAGCAGATCGCCGAGGCGAAAGGGCAGGGCGCCGACCTCGTGGTCTTCTCCGAAGCGTCCCTCTCCGGTTACGGCGGCGACGAATGGCATGACTGGCGAGCTATCGACATGATGGCATTGGCGGCCGCCGAAAAGGCCGTTCGCCAATGCCTGGCTGATCACGAGATATGGGGCACGATTGGAACGGCGGAATTCGCCGACGGTGATAAACGCCGGAAACCGCTCAATGCCACGCTCACCGTCGACCCGCGCGGGCGTGTTCGGGCGCTCTATGGTAAAGTCTTCTGCACGCCGGGCGATCTCGACCACTATACCGCCGGCTCCACATTTCCTGCTGTTACCATCGATGGCGTTCGTACCGGTTCACTGATCTGTTTCGACTTTCGCTTCCCGGAATTGTATCGGACGTACCTGCGGAAGAATGTGCGGCTGATGATCCACCCCTTCTACCAAGTCGGGGCGCCGCCGTACAAGACGGGC
>CAUZRT010000359.1:0-3472 GCA_963582235.1 Lentisphaeria bacterium | reverse complement strand
GCACATCGGCGGCGCCTGGCGATTTCCCTTTGGCCGCGTCAAGCTGACGATCGCCCATCACGGCTCGGCTTATCAAACCGACAGCGGGCTCGTTTACATGGGCAATCCAGCCGGAATACTGATCGATGCGGATGGAAAAACAATCTATCATGCGGGCGACACGGGCCTGTTCCTCGATATGCAGCTCATCGGTGAAATGAATGCCATCGACCTGGCGATCTTACCCATCGGCGACAATTTCACGATGGGCATCGACGACGCGGTGAAGGCATTGGAATTCATCAAGCCGAAAACGGCCGTGCCGATGCACTATGGGACGTTCGATCTGATTGCCGTGGATCCGCAGGAATTCGCCGGCAAAGCCGCAGCTACGGGCGTGCCGGTGACCGTGCTGGATGTTGGTGGGAGCGTTGACGTGTGAAGGAGAATGGGAAATAGAGATTTCGGATTTTCCGCCCGAGAAGGACCAGCCTATGGCTGGCGGAATTCGGGATGGGGTGTCGTCTAGGCGTCGAAAAGCCAAGCGAAACATGGGGCGGACGTAACTACTCAGGACGTTTGGGTTCGGCGCCCCTGCGATCCCGCATGCGGGACAGGAGCGAAGGTTCATTGGCTACAACCAAGGGCAACGCCCCATGAGCGCTAACTTAAGCATCTCGGTGTGACATTATTTATCGGATCGGCGGCAAAAAGTGGCCCGTGACTCTGTCGCGGTGATCTGAACTGTCGAAAAATACCGTTTTTCGCCACGCAGTGGTGGGCCACTTTGGGCGTCACTACCAAGTGGCAACCCTTCAGCCCAGCGGTGGCGGGGCTGATCCCGTGAGGGACGTTGTCCCGTCCCAACGGGACTCACGTCCACCGTGGCGGAGAGTTAGCGCTTGTGGCGTCTTACGTGTCCTTCGAAAAAATCCGCATGGCTGCGCAGGCGGCGCCGAATCCGTTGTCGATATTGGTTACGGTGACGCCACCGGCGCAGCTGTTCAACATCGCCAACAAGGCCGCGAGACCGTCGAAGCTGGCGCCGTAACCGACGCTGGTGGGGACGGCGATGATCGGCGCGCGGATGAGCCCGCCGACAACGCTGGCCAATGCCCCTTCCATGCCGGCCACGACGATGACCACCCGCGCGTCCTCTAACTGTCGGCGACAGGCCATGAGCCGGTGAATCCCGGCGACGCCGACATCCTGAATCAGATTCGGCATGAACCCGAAAAACTCCAAGGCCTGGACCGCTTCCAACGCCACGGGCTTGTCCGAGGTGCCCGCGGTGACCACGGCAATGCGCCCGTTCTGCCGGCTCGGGGGCCGGACCGCAAGCGCCAGCATGCGCGATTCCGGCTGGTAGTCGGCCTCCGGGAATTCAGCGGTCAAAGCAGCCGCCTTTTGCGCGTCCAGACGGGTAACCAGCACGTTTTCACCGCGTTCCACGAAATCGATGATAATTCCGCGCAGTTGCGCGACCGACTTGGCCTGGCCGAAAATCACTTCCGGAAAGCCGCAGCGCTGCGGCCGTTCATAATCGATCCTGGCGTCCGTGATGTCGACAAAGGAGATATTGCCGAGTTGCCGGCGTGCTTCCACGGCGTCGATCTCCCTGGCTTCCAGCTGACGCAGAATGTTGAGGATTCGATCGTTGCTCATGGATCAGATCATCATTGCGAAAATAGCCGCACACGCATGTCATAAAACCGACCGGTATGCCTTACCGTTAATCCCGAATGAAGCATTTGAACAGCCACCCGAGAGTTTTTCGCTGATGTGTAGCCGCTGCGCGGTGCCGGACCGACGACGCAGCTGCCCCCGCGGGGCACCGCACGCCGGCGGCGAATGGTCTGAGGCAGCCACCGGCCGTTGGCTATTCGGTTGATCAGAAATGTCATCCCATTCGCGCGTTGCAATCCGTATGCGCCGCCATGGGATGGCGCGGACAGTTCCGCTGAACAGTTCTGCATTCAGCACCCGAGTTCTTCTGTCGCCGATGGGAACTTTCCTCTTTGGCAGGGCGTCGATCCGCTCTAATCCCACTTTACTAAGTTCTCCCGTCCCCACTGGCGGCACTTCAGTTGCCTGTAAGGGGGGGTATATTACCAGCGCGATTTTTTTTGCAACAGTTGCTGCAAAAACCTTCGAAATGACGAATGTAAAAGCAGGAAAGAGAGATGTGCCATTATGCGATTTATAAATAGTTCGGCCGTTCTGATTGCCGTTCTTCTGGCCGGGGAGCTGGCGGCACGATCGAGAAATACCGATCCGGACCGAAAGCCGGTCGACAAATTGATCGAGTTGGCCCAGATGGGCCACGCGACGGCCCAGACGCGGCTGGGGAACTCGTATTACACGGGCGCATATGGTGTCAAAAATGATTTCGAGCAGGCCACTCACTGGTTTGAAAAGGCGGCGGCGCAGAATAATGCTCAGGCCCAGTTCAATCTCGGGATCTGTTACGAGAAGGGACAAGGGGTCAAAAAGGATGTGAACCGGGCCCTCGAGTACTATATGAAAGCCGGGGACCAAGGTCTGGAACTGGGTCAGGTGAACGCGGCCATTACGTTACAGGAGTTCCGCCGCTATGAAGAGGCCGGCGAGTACTTCCGTCTGGCGGCGGCGCAGGGCAATGTATGGTCACAACGGGAATACGGTCGCTCTTTGGTTGAAGGGAAGACGGTCGGCAAGAACTCCGCATTGGGTGTGGAGTACCTCGAACAGGCCGCGGTTCGGGGCGATTTGCCGGCGCAGGTTTTTCTCGCCGAATGCTATGCGGGCAATCACGAGGATATTCCGGCCGATCCCGAGCGCATGATCGAGCTTCTATGGCAGGCCGCATCGAGTAATTCACCGCCGGCCCAATACCAGATTGGATACTGCTATGAAAATGCTATATCCGTGCACAAAGATACGGGCATGGCTGTCAACTGGTATCGCAAGGCGGCGAATCAGGGATATGCGGCCGCCATGATCAGCCTCGGCCGCTGCTTTGCCATCGGCAAAGGGGCGCCCCAGAACACCGGCATCGCCTTCAAGTGGTATGAGCGGGCCGCGGCCTTGAACCTTCCCGACGGGCTTTATCACATCGGTCTTTGTTACGCCAACGGGTTCGGTACTACCGTGAACAATACGAAAGCCTTTGAACACCTGTTGCGGGCGGCGGATGCCGGGCACCCCGACGCCCAGTATGAGTTGGCCACCTTCTACCAGGAGGGCAAAGCGGGGGCCGCGGACGCCGATCAGGCGTTTCGGTGGTATAAGGAGGCCTCAGAACAGGCCCATGCGCGGGCCTGTTCGGCGTTGGCCTACTGCTATCTCAAAGGCATCGGCACGCCAGTCGACGAAGCGGCCGCCCGACGATTCTTCGAAAAGGCTACGGAACACAACCACAACGACGCCATACGTGCATTAAAAACGCTGTTTTGAGCTTATCAGGAAAATACGTTTGAAACCGCCTCTTATGGACTCTATATTTATCTGACTT
>CAUZRT010000358.1:0-3485 GCA_963582235.1 Lentisphaeria bacterium | reverse complement strand
GACGCGGCCAAACCGATCACATTTGAGAACATCGGGATCTCGGTCGACGACATCAAGAGCTTGAAAAAGGTTGTTTTCACCGCCTGCGGAACGGCTTTTCATGCCGGGGCTGTCGGCCGCTTTCTCATGGACAAGCTCGCCCGCATTCCCGCCGAGGTCGACCTGGCCGCCGAGCTGCAAGTCCGCGATCCGGTTGTCCATGAGAATACGCTTTGCATCGTCGTCAGCCAATCCGGTGAAACGGCCGATACCCTCGAAGGCCTGCGGACCATGAAGCGTAAAGGCGCCAAAGTCATCGGCGTTATCAATGTGGTGGACAGCTCCATCGCCCGGGAAAGCGACGGCGTTGCCTATATTCAGGCCGGTCCCGAAATCGGTGTTGCCTCGACCAAGGCCTACACGCTTCAGGTGCTGACCATCGAGCTTCTCGCCCTCTACTTCGCTGAGATTCGCGGGACCTGCGCGCCGGACGAGATCACACGACTGAAAGAGGCTCTCCTGTCATTGCCGGAACAGGCCGAGGAACTTCTCAGCCGCGAACCCGGGATCGTCAAACTGGCCAGGAAATATTGGCAGAAGTCGAACTCGCTGTATCTCGCCCGCGGCGTCAATCTGCCGTCGGCCATGGAAGGCGCTCTGAAACTGAAGGAAATCAGCTACATTCACGCCGAGGCCTATTCCGCCGGCGAAATGAAGCATGGCCCAATCGCCCTCGTCGAGCCCGAGATGTTTGTCCTCGCCATCGCCTGCGCCGGGCCGACGTATGACGATATGATCAGCAACATCATGGAAATCAAGGCACGTAGCGGTCCCCTAATCGCCGTGACCTACGACGGCGACGAAAAGATCGAGAAGACCGGTGTCGACGACGGCGCGACGCCCGAAGATGCCGCCGGCCAAGCCAACGACATGATCTACATCCCGCCCACCGAAGAACTGGTCTCGCCCATCCCCATCGCCATCCCCCTCCAACTCCTTGCTTATCATATCGCCGACCTCCGCGGCGAGGATATCGACCAACCCCGCAACCTCGCCAAGACCGTCACGGTCAAGTGAAGTTTTTTCATCCCGACGGGCGAAAGAATCGGCCTATGACTTGCGGTCTGCGCGCCCGGAAAAATCATAGCGGGTCACGTTGATTGCGTGGGCTTCGTTCGATCCTCACTATTGAAAATGGGCGCGCAGAGCGCGACTATTTCTTGCCGCCGTCGATGGCTTTGTTGGCTGGCTCCTGCTCTGGTGATTCGAAATGTTTCAGAGCATCCTGAATCTGTTTCTCTGCAAAGAGCATGGTTGTTCTCTTGGGAAGGTCGTCTCGACCTTCCCGCTGTGTCGTTAATGTGAGACGAGGCCTGAACACGCCAAGAACACCCGATCCTGTGAGAAGGTCTGCCCGAGTCCTATTTCTTGCGAAGGTGAACATAATCTTTCTGCCGGCGCGCTTCCACTGTGAGATTTTCCAGCGGATGCGCACGGGCGTGCGGTGTCGAATCATGAGGGCGCCAGCGTGATCCTTCTTGAGGGTCAGCTTGTACACAGCATGAGACCCGGTCTGGACCGATACCGATCCAGGGCTAAACGGCGAGACCTCGGCTGGATTTGGAGCGATCTCCATGGACAGGGAAGATCCCGTTTGCGAGGCGAGCACGATGAAAACTATCATCTCAACTAAGGCTTGGAGAGCGGCTCCAATCCTTAGTTGTTAGTTGTTGCTATTTCAACAGATACAGGCATCGATAATTGACAGGACCGCGGCAGCAGTTCATCAGCAGCGCGACCTGTGCGACGTACACCGCGAGTGCGGAAATCAATTGACTTGACTTGCTCAACCATGACGAATCCGGTGACATCCGGATCGTCTCCAAAGTCCACATGAAAAGGCAAATCTCTGACGCTGTTGGTGATGGGACATACAATTGCCAACCGTGTGCTCTTGTTGAACAACTGTTCGCTCATAACGAGCGCCGGTCGACGGCCCTTCTGTTGGTGGCCGGACTGCGGACTAAAGGTCGCTACTCAGCACCCGAATTCGTCACTTATCGCCTGAGAGAACGGAAGAGTCAGGCACTGACGGTAGAAGGTCCGCTGCACTCATTCGGTATGTGTTCCGGTCCCGAGTTCCTTTCGGATGCCGGCCTGTCTCGTTGGCCGCGCCGCGCGCATGTCAATTGGGACAACATGACGCGGCACTCTTCCATTCTTCCAATTCCTCTCCTACCCGTTTCGTCGTCGGAATTCGCGCATGAAATCGGCGAGGGATACGACGCCATCCAGCGGCATAGCGTTGTAAATGCTGGCCCGCATGCCGCCGACGGATCGATGCCCCTTGAGCCCCATGAAACCGGCCGCCGCGGACTCCGCAAGGAAGATTTTTTCCAGCTCCTCATCGGCGAGGCGGAAGCAGACATTCATTTTCGACCGTGAGCCGGGATCGGCGGTGCCACGGTAAAAGTCGTCCGCATCGATGAGATCATAGAGCGTTTTTTTCTTTTGGTCATTGATCCTCTCGATGGCGCCGAGCCCACCCTGCCGCTTCATCCAGTCCGTCACCATCGCCACCATGTAAATCCCGAAGGTGGACGGCGTGTTGTATACGGATTTTCCTTCTATGTGCGTAGTGTACCGCAGGATCCCGGGCACGGAATCGGGGACCCGATCAGCCAGCTCCTTGCGGATGAGAACGACGGTGACGCCACTGGGTCCGAGATTCTTCTGGGCGCCGGCGTAAATCAAACCGAAGCGGTTGAAATCGATGTCGCGAGAGAAAATGTCACTGGACATATCGCAAATCAGCGGCACGGCGTCGGGGATAGACGGCCAGACGCTGTACTGCGTCCCGGCAATGGTGTTGTTGGAGGTAATGTGCAGATAGGCAGCAGCGTCATCTAATTCCCAAGCCGCCGAGTCCGGAATAGCTGTATACCCGGTCTCCTTGCCGCCGGCGATGACGCGCACATGGCCGATGAGGCCGGCTTCCTTGATTGCTTTCGAGCTCCACGGTCCGGTGTCCACATAGTCCGCGGTGGCGCCGGACGTCAGCAGATTCATCGGGACCATGGCAAACTGGAGGCTGGCACCGCCCTGCAGGAAAAGCACGGCAGTGTTGTCGGCGAGGCTGGCCAGTTCCCGTATGTTCTGCTCGGCCCGCTCACGGACGGCATCAAACTCACCGCTGCGGTGACTGAGCTCGACAATACCGCAGCCGAGATCGTTATAATCGCAGAACTCGCTTTGCGCCTGCTGCATGACCTCCGGCGGCAGCATTGCCGGACCGGGATTAAAATTGTACGTCATTGGCAAAGTATCGGGTTGGACGGTGGTTATTGGCGCTTATTCAGTAGCTGACCGGAAACCCGTTGGAATAGCCATATAAAGACCCCACGGGGTCTCAGGCAACCGGCAGGGCGGTTTCAAAAAATACAACGTATTGATATCGAATATGTTCTGAGCGCCGGCAGCGCATCGATCCGTCAATGCAGGCCGTT
>CAUZRT010000357.1:0-3490 GCA_963582235.1 Lentisphaeria bacterium | reverse complement strand
GCGCGATGATCATGAGAGTCAGCAGACTGTATGCCAAAGCATAGCTGTAGTGGATCCGCAGTTGCAGTTCGTTGACAAGAACTTCATCGCCGACGGACAGGAAAAAGATAAGTATCGCCACACCGGTGACCAATCCAAACAACCCCCAAAGGGTGCCCTGGCGTACGACGATGAGAATCGTCAGCCTGGCAATTGTCAACGTGTGACGCATTTGCAGAGAGAGGGAATGGTTGATGGTGGATTGGGGATTGGGGATTGGAGACGGGATACTGGATACTCTCGTGAAACAAACTCTTAATCACTCCTCTTAATCTCTCAGCGCGAGGCGTGGATTAAGAGGAGTGATTAAGAGGCGATAACTGTCAACTTTTCGTCAGGGCTGGACAATCGGCCGCGATCTAAGCCCGGTACGGGGCTTGCAAAGGAATCATGATTCGCACCGCCTTTCATCTCGTCAGTTCATCCAGCAATTCCTGGTCGATTTCTTTGTCTTTGGCACCCCGTTCGTCGCCATCGCCCCGGCCGGATCCAGACAAGGCTTCGAGGGTCTCGTGATCGACCGCGCTCACCGTCTGACCGGATGTGTCGGTGGCGGACGCGCCGGCCGGAGATTCAAGCGCCGCAAGCGTGGAGGTATCGATCTCCGGTTCGGTCTCGAAGCGAATCTCATCCTCGATGCTCTTGACACGATAGTCGGAATCCCGCAGATACTCGGCAACGCCCTTGCCGACGCGGGCGCCGGTCGATTCTCGCGCTTCGGCATCGCCGGCGGCGACCATTTTCAGGAAATAGGTCTCGAGATCTTCCGATGGCGAGCGCGTTGTGATCGCCTCGTCATCGATCTCGCCGGCAAGTGCAGCCTTTGCCTGGCGCAGGGTCGCATCCGAGACCGTCGGGAATTCCATCACTGTCCGCTCCCTGACCTTCAGGAGTTCGGCAACCGAACCTGTTGATTGCACGCGCCCGCCCAAGAGAAGCAGAATCTCATCACAGACATCCTCGACATCAGCCAGAAGGTGACTGCTCAACAACACGGTCTTGCCGCGTTTGCCGAGCGTAATAATAAGGTCCTTGACCTCACGGCAGCCGACCGGGTCCATTCCGGCCGTCGGTTCATCGAGAATGAGAAAGTCGGGATCGTTCAGCAGCGCCTGGGCCAGCCCCATGCGCCGGTTCATTCCATGGGAAAACTCGCCGATCCTCCTTTTGCGGACCGACTCGAGGCCGACCATCTCGAGAAGCTGGCCGCTGCGGCTGTCGATCTGCGCGCGGCTCAGATTGAGGATCTCGCCGAAATAGCGCAACGTTTCCTGGGCGGTCAGATCCTTGTATAAATACGATTGCTCAGGCAGGAAACCCAATCGCGCCTTGGCCTTCACATCCCGGGGGCTGGCGCCGAGAACCGCCAACTGCCCGCGGGTGGGATAGAGATGTCCGATAATCAGTTTGATCAGCGTTGACTTGCCGGCCCCGTTGGGACCCAGCAGCCCGAAAATGCAGCCCTCGCTGACGTCGATGTCGACATCGGTGAGGGCAGCCACTTTGTTGCGTCCCCAGAAATTCTTGAAAATCTTGGTCAGGCCACGACCGTGAATGACGGGTTCACCCATCCGCCTTTCCCTCCAGTTCCTCGCCCTGCCGTATCAGCCGGGCGCTGTTCATGGCGACGCACAGGGCGCCGACGACCTGTAATGCGGCGGCCGGAACCGGCGCCAGGAGCCCCATGGCGCCAAATGTGACACCGCCACAGATCAAGACACCGCCGAGGCAGAAATTCTGCAAAATGGTAAAGCGCATCTTACGGGCCAATCGCAACATAAACGGCAGTCGGTTCAATTCGTTGTTCATCAATGCGACGGTCGCACTTTCCAATGCCACGTCGCTGCCGGCAGCTCCCATGGCAATACCGATATGGCTGCTGGCCAGCGCCGGACCGTCATTGACTCCGTCACCAACGAAGGCGACGCGAAAGCCCTGCTTTTTGACATCCTCGACAAAATCCACCTTGTCGACCGGTGTGCACTGGCCCTTGGCACTCTGCAGGGTCAGCCCGGCGGCAACATTGTCCACCACCTGCTGGCGATCGCCGGAAACCATGGCCACGAATCTGACGCCGGCGGCAGCCAGCTCGCTCAAGCAGTCAACGGCATCCGGTCGTGCCGTGTCACTGACGCCGATCCAGCCCTGGGCAACCCCGTTGGAGAGCACAAACAGTTGACTCATGCCGACCACATCGGCATTGTCGATGCCCTCGAATTTCTCCGCCGAGGCGCCATTCTCCACCATCCACGGCAGATTTCCGACAATGATCTCGTGGCCGTTGACTCTCGCCCGCACGCCACGGCCGAACTCCTCGTGAAGTTCCTCCGCAGAATCCACCGGTACGTTGACCTTGCGGGCCAGGGCCAGAATTGCCTTAGCGACGGGATGATTGCTACTGGCTTCGGCGGCCGCTGCCGACCGCAGCAAGTCCGAGGAATCGAAGCCCGGCGCCGGCGACAGGCGTGACACCTCGAGCGTGCCGGTCGTCAATGTTCCTGTCTTGTCAAACACAAAGGCGTCAGTCCGGGCCATGGCCTCGAGATCATTGACGTCCTTGATCAGGATGCCGAGCCGTGCCGAGGCCGACAGGGATGCGACCACGGCGGTCGGCGTCGCCAGAATAAGCGCGATAGGACAAGTCGCGACGAGAACCGCGATCACCCGATTCAGGGCATCCGGCTCACCGCGAGTGAAGAAAAGGACTGTTGCGGCAACAATGATCACGAGCGGCGTATAATAGCGGACATAGGTGTCGATCATGCGCACGAACGGCAGCCGGCTGGCCTCCGCCTTCAGGATCAGCTCGCGGACCTTGCCGATAGTCGTGTCCTCGCCGGCTTTGAGGACAATCACTTCGAGGACACCCGTCAGATTCGAAGTGCCGGCGAATACGGTGTCGCCCTCGGCCTTGTCCACGGGCAGAGATTCGCCGGTGATATTGGCTTCGTTCACCGAACTGCGGCCGTTGACAACCCTGCCGTCCGCGAGAACACTCTCGCCGGGCCGCACGCGAATGCGATCTTCGGGTTCGAGCATGGGCCCCGCGACATCCGTTTCGCTGCCGTCGGCCTCGAGCCGGTGAGCTTGCCCGGGCGACAGACGGGCGAGCGCTTCCAGCGAAGCTCGGGCGCCGCTGGCAGTACGTGTCTCGATGATCATCGAAAGCAGCAGGAAAAACGCAATGACCGACGAGGTTCGGAAATCCCCCTGGACGCTGCTGGCGATCACCGCGATGACGACCAGCTCATGCATCCGCATGGTCCCCGATCGTACATCCCCGATAATCGTTCGGATCATCGGGATCAGAAGAATGATCGCAGCAAGCAGCGCGCTCACCGAGGACACGAAGCCGCCATCATCCACAAGGTAGGCGGTGACGAACGCATTGATGATGAAAATCAGGCCCCCCAGCGCCCACATGAACATCCCGTGAATGTCTCGGGATTCG
>CAUZRT010000356.1:0-3518 GCA_963582235.1 Lentisphaeria bacterium | reverse complement strand
AATACAGATCGCTGACAACGTTGCCCAGGCTACGGTTGAAAAAAACAGGCGATAGTGGGCGATCATCATGCATGATGATCGCCGCGAGCAGGTATGCCGTCCAATGATGAATCCAGATCGCAGCCGCGATGCAAGCGGCAATGACAAGCCACTGGCGAAGAATTGCCCAGGCGGCCTTACCGTTGCTGATAAGCGTAAATTCGGATATCTTCGACGCAATCGCCCGGCGGTCGATCTTTTTGCCCGCCCAGCCGCACATCGCGCTCACCGCTTTCGACACCGTTGTAGGCCGGTTGCATGATCCCACCTCCCGGTTGTGAAAACCATGATCATTATTAGACAAGGACGTGACTCGCTGAATCGGCGCACTGTCCTGTCAGTCCCTAAGTGTCCTGAGTCTTAATTGGGCGGAATTAATTCTCGGATGATATTGGATGCTGGTGTGCTTCGATTGAGTAAGGCGATGCCGTCGCATCGTTGTCGAAGGCGAAGTGCTCCAGCGCCGATCACGTGGCCATCCCGCATGCGGGATCACGTGGAACGTGACTCCCATGGTAGGGCCGAGAATTAATCCGCCCTAATTATGACTCAGGACAGTAGACGGATTCGAGAACAGAAGTCGGCCATCTCAAATTCCCGTAACAGATCAACAGTGACGAAATATGGTCTGGTGACACTTGCCTTGATGCCGTCGTAAATATAACAGTCTGCGACGCCACATCAATCTATCCTGACTTATTCATAAACTTTCTACTGCGAGCCTACATTCCCCGCCATCTCGCAGTTCACCGACCTTAACGTATCTTCCGCCACGGCGGACCAGCCGAGGCTGGCAATACGCCTGCAGCCGTCGAACCGCACGAAAGCCACAACCCTGACACGGACTGCAGATTCCGCCGGTGAGTCCCGTTCCTTGTGATCCGTCAGTTGACGGATGGTCACGGGAGCGCGACGAAAGTTTATGAATAACCCAAGCTAGTCGTCGTCACCTTCTTTTTTCTTCCGCTTTCGGGCGCGCGAACGGTTGGGTACGGGTGTCCTTGACAATATCCGCCATCAGTGCGTGAAAGTTTTTCTCCTCCAGCGCCGTCGGCATCTCGCTCATCGCCTCGGAGGCTTGTCCGTCGCCGGCAACTTCAATGCCTTCGACGGCCTCGGTTTCATGCCGTTCAACGGAATTCGAGACAATGAACTCGGTGGATTCCCCAATGCGGATCCGATCGCCGTCATGAATCGGCGTTTCCTTCGTGATCCGCGTCCCGTTCAGAAATGTGCCGTTTGTCGATTTGAGATCTCGAATCGTGAACGTTCCGTCATATAGCCGATGAACGCTGAAATGCTCCCGGCTGATGCCTTTGGCGTCCGAAATCACGATGTCGGCCCCCTCGGATCGGCCGATTACCGTAAACGCGTCACCGAGTTTCATGGCTCGCTTCTTATCGCCAAGATCATGAATTAACTGCGCCATGGCGGAATGGCCTCCCGCGCGGTTGTAGTCTCAAATATATATATTCAAACCGGCCGCAGGCGAATAGTCAGTTCCCATTGAGAATGAGGCTTTGAACGCGGATTGGCACTTTCCCCGGTGCGGCCTCCTCGCGGCCGCCGGCATGATAGAATCCGGTCAGATTCTCGACCCGATCCCCGAATTTTCCCAATGTATCTTCGACAACGAAAAAGTCGAAGCCGGGTATGACCACGTCGTGCCATCCGTTGCCGCGACCGCGGAGGGCGACGTCGAGCATGGTAACCACCTGCCGCGCTAACGGCTCCTCCGATTCCAGTGTGATGGCACCGTAAAACTCCTGGCATTCCGTATATCCTGCATTATGTGTGCCGGTATACGGCTTGAATCGTGCCAGCCCGGGTGGCAGTTCTCCGGGACCGCGCAGCCGATCGTCGACCCGCTGCCGGGCGTCAACACCGAACGCGTTTTCTACCTGGGCGACGGCGTCGTCCGTACGCGCGTTAAAATAATTCACCAGGCTCTGCTCCTGGTGTTTCGCAGGGCGGTCGTTCTTGACGATGTCCACATAGTTGTCGAATCCGACACGGAAGGCATCTTCCACCATTTCACGCCAAAAGGACTGGTATGAGGTGACGGCCGCGTCATCCCGTGTGGCAATGATCGATCGCCGGCAGCACGAGGTCAGCCCGTCGCGCTTTCCCGATGCCCCGATGTGGACGAACGCACCTTCCTCGATGGGGCGATTCAGTGCCGGACCGATCATCGTCACGTTTGCTTCATCGGAGCCCACCATGGTCGGAAATCCGTACCGTTCCAGGCCCCAAAGCTTCGCCGTGAACTCACCGTAGGCCGCCACCTCGCACTCGAGCATTCCCGGTTCAATCACGGCCAGCATGGCGCGCACCATCAAGGCCGTACCCACGGATGCGTCGCACAGAAGGTCCATTTCGTTGTTGCTCTTGAGATTCTTGATCCTCTGGTACTCGATCTGGGCATCCACGACGTTTTCCGGACCGCCCACGATGGCCTCGAGATTCGCGAGGATTCCGGCCGGCATCACCTGTCGCGGAGTCAGCAGGGCAATGCGCGACACACGCTTTCCCGCCACCTTCTCGAGTATATCGCCGAGCGCAAAGCCCGCGACCGGATAAATCTCATCAGCCAATTGCAGCGATTCCGTCGGGTACACCGTCGTGCCGCCTCGACTCGCGAGCTGCCCGGCGATGTACACGCCCTCGAAGCCGGCAACGATCCCGGAACGTTCCAGGTCCGCCGGGCCGACGGCCCCGGCGACCTGCTCGATGGACACATTGGTATTACCGAACAGATACGGCACGTCGCCCGAATAGTGCTCGTCGGAAAAAACGACGCCGACGTCGGCGTCATATGGAGGACCGCTGAACGCCTCCCATGTTTTCCGCCGCCGATTGATGAACTCGCTCGTCAAAATCTGCTTGCGTGGATCGATTGTCGGCCAGGAATCGAGAATCGCGAAGACGCGGTCCATTTTTTCCTTGTGTGATTCCATTGCTAGGGCTCCAGTGAATAACAAGTGATCAGTTGTCAGTGTTCATGGGGAAATCTTAATCTCTCAGCACGAGGCGTTGATTAATGAGGAGTGATTACGAGGCGAAACTGTCACCTTTTCGTCAAAACTGGACAGTCCCGAGTCCCTAGTATCCAGTCCCCGGTTTCAAGTTTCAAGTCACATCCCAACTACACCGAAATTTCGATAGTCTGTGTCGCCTCGGTGACGGGCTCGTTCGGCACCGGCGTTTCGTCGACGCCGGCATTCTCGTGTTGAATTCCATAAAATTCGGCAATCCCCGGGTTCAGATCGTCCCACAGAACCCGTCGGCATTTGGCCAGGCCGGCCGGATCGCCCGGATCGAAGAATACGATGACCTCGACCATGTGCCCTTCGGCGCGCAGAATCGTCGAGACATAGGCAAGAAAGAACGGGAACGGCAGGTAATACGGCTTGCGGCCGTTTTTTTTGCAGCGTCATGTGCGGCCAACGGCTGCCAGCGCGGATAAAGGCGTACTCGTA
>CAUZRT010000355.1:0-3560 GCA_963582235.1 Lentisphaeria bacterium | reverse complement strand
TACACTCTCTGATTACATCGGATATTACAGCCGCCTTGACGACGGGAAGTGGGACACTGGACAGGCACCGGCATGTGTTTACCGTCCGCAATGGCGTTCCAACGGCATAGGCACGTTGGGGACGCCAAACATGTGCAGGCGCCCGCTTCCAAACATTGGCCTCAGACATGTTGGATCTGTTCCTGATTTTGACGCATCTATTCATTGTAGCAGGCGCTGTGGCCGGGGTCCTTTATCTGAAAACGAACAGGGCCGGTTGGCATCGTCTGTTCGCGGCAACGGCATGGGGCGCCATAGCTTCCCAAAGCGGCTGGCTGGCGGCCGCCGGGTTCGAGTATCCATACTGTGTCCTGCTCGATGCCTGGGGAATGATGGCGTTCGTCGTGCTCATGGGAATCGGCGTTCCCTTATGGGCCGAGCACCGGTACCACATGCCGCGCTTACCGATCGCGACGCTGGTGCTGCTGTTCACGGCCATTGTCGTCGGCAGGCTTGTCTTTCCGCCCGCCGGGACGTCCGTGTCGGCCGGTTCCGTGGACACCGTGCTCTCGGTTCACATTTTTCTTGTGGTCGTGGGCTATGCAACGCTGCTGGTCGGCTGCGTCACGGGCATCCTCTTTTTAATTCGCAGCCATACGCTCAAAGGAGGCGATCTCATTGAGCCGGACGTCCCCTGGCCCTCGTTGACGGCAATCGACGGACTGTTCGTGCGCAGCACCGGCTGGGGCATTCTGATTCTTGTAGCGGGCATCGTTTTCGGGGCCACTGCGATCCCTGAGTCGGCCGCCAGCGGTGAAAGCTGGTATGCCGATCCGAAAATCCTGCTGACAACGATCGGCTTTCTGGTTTACGGGGCCGTTCTGCTAATTCGAAAGCGCCAGGGATTCTGCAGCCGTATTGTGGTCGGCCTCGGAACCGTCGGGTTCATTTGCATACTGCTCGGATTTTTCGCCGCCGGCATCTTGAACAGTGGATAAACGCAAGAGAACTATGGTTCTGAACGCGCACAGACAACCGGCGGAATCAGCGGCAGACAGCCGGAAGATTCCATTGCTTGCCGATCTTTTCGTCGTTGGCGTCAATCATCGCACGGCATCAATTGATCTTCGCGACCGGATCGCGATTTCCAAAGACGTTGCGGGTGAGATACAGCGACGGATCATCGAGCGCTTCGGATTTGCCGAACTGATCACGGTATCGACGTGCAACCGTACGGAATTTTACTGGTCCGGCGAGGCCGTACCGGACTCCGGATCGATCTTCGGACTGCTGCCGAATCTGGATAAGAACAGCGAAATGGAAGCGTCGGCGTCGGCCTATGAACACTCTGGTCCCGACGCGGCCCGCCATCTTTTCGAGGTCGCGTGCGGACTCGATTCCATGATCGTCGGCGAAACCCAGATCCTAAGTCAGTTAAAGCGCGCATACGAAACGTCGCACAAACTCGGTTATAGCGGCATATGCCTGAATTTCCTCTTCCAGCAGGCATTCGCCGTCGCCAAGACCGTCCACACCGAGACCCGGCTGTCGGCGCATCGCTCCTCGGTCCCGTCGGTTGCGCTGGGTCTAGCCCGGGCTCTGTTCGAAGATTTATCAAAGCCGAATGTCCTCCTTGTGGGGAGTGGTGAGGTCGCGCGAATCACCATAACGACGTTGCGCAAACGCGGTGCGCGGCAATGCACGGTCGTCTCGCGGGCACCGGAACGCGTCCGTCAATGGGCCCAAAACTGGAATATTTCCGTGCTGCCCATGAGTCAACTCGACGAGGTCCTGGGCCGGGCCGACATCTTGATTTCGTGCACTTCCGGCGACAGTCCGTCGATCCTTGCGACCGATCTTCAGCGAGCCCGACACGATAGGGCGGACCGCGTTCGGCCGCTCCTGGTCCTGGACTTCGGCGTACCCCGGAACGTCGAGGACACGGTGAGAGGTCTGGAACAGGTTTATCTTCGCAACATCGATGATCTGCAGGCCGCCGCCGATCGCAATCGCGCACTGCTCGAGGACGACATCGCGGCGGCACGACGGCTGGTGTCCAGCGCTGTCGACGCTTTTGTCTCCGAATGTCGTGCTGCCACGGCGTCCGCGGCCATCACTGCCGTGCGAACGAAAACCGAACTGCTCGCGTTGGACGAATTCCAGCACGCTATGGGCCGGCTGTCGCATTTGTCCGGGAAGGACCGTGATGAAGTTCGCGCCCTCGTCCACCGTATCATCGGAAAAGTTCTCCATGCACCCAGCGAGGCGCTTCACGAAGCCTCGCAAAATGGCGATGCGAGCGCCGCGGCGTTATGGGCCCGGCGGCTTTTCGGTCTCGGAAAGTCGGCGGATCGGGACGACAGCGGACACAGCGATGGGAATTCGCCGCCGGTTGCCAAGGGTTGAACCCATTGGCGACCGAGTTGATTCTGATCGTCCCGGCGGTAATGTATCGTCTTTGGCAGACGCAAGCCGCCGCGGAGTTTTTCTCCCGGCCGACCAGTCAGAGTTCATCGGGAGGAATTCGATGGCTGATTATTTCAGACGGACTCGGAATAATCGACCACGCCCTCGGGCGTGGTCGATTATTTGGGATTTCGCGATTCAGCGATTAAGTTAAATGTAACGATGGCAATCAAGGTTCATGTTTGTACCGGCCCCACGTGCGGCCCCTTCGGATGCAAGGAGATACTGAATTCGCTTCGCCGCCTGCCGCCGCGAGACCGGAAACATATTGAAATAATTACCCACCATTGTTATGCCCGCTGCCAATTGCCCGAACCTGTTTGCCCATGCGTCCGTATCAATGATACCTGGATAGAAAGAGCGGATGTGAGGACTGTCAAGGCGCAACTGGAGAGTTTGTTGGCCGGGCTTTCCGAACAATCGGAATCAAACGATCCGTTCGCAAAATATTGTGGATGACTGCGTCAGATCCAGGGCTCAGGAATTGGGGTTCCGCGAAATTGTGGCGCTGCCAGTTTTGGCAGGCAGAAACATATCGACAACACGTTTCCAATCGTACCGACTACCTGAACCCCGCGCCCCGAACTCTGCTTGCCACGCCGTAGCCCGTACGGCGAAGGCGGGAACCCTGCCATGTCATTCGGCATGGCCCGCCCCTGGCGGAAACCTTGATTCCCCAACCCCATACACGCCGTGGAGTTTGTTGTCATAGCCAGTAGCGGGATCGAGGACTTCGCCACCGTCGTCGTCGACGGCATCCGGGAGCTGGGCGGCGAGGTCGAGTATCGAACCGTTGCCGTTTCGGCTTTTGCCGACCATGCGCAGGACGTCTACATTCCTGTCAATGTGCGGAAACGGAACGTCTATCTTCTGCACAATTTCGTCACGCCCAATGACGGCTACATGCAGCTCTTCCTATTCAACGACGCCATAAAGCGGGCCAGTGCCAACGAAATCATCAATGTCCTGCCTTACATTCCGTATACCCGCAAGGATCGCAAGGACATGCCGCGCGTTCCGATTTCGGCCAAATTATTGGCCCAGCTGACCGAAGCTTCGGGTGCCAACCGGATTATAACCAATGACCTGCACGCCGGCCAAATCCAGGGCTTCTA
>CAUZRT010000354.1:0-3574 GCA_963582235.1 Lentisphaeria bacterium | reverse complement strand
TGCTCTCCTGCTGCATTCCACTGATGACGGCGAATGTGACTGGCCCCGCTCGCCTGCTCTCCAGTGGCACCGAGGGAAATATCCCGTATCTAGGAGCGCTCCTGATCATGGGCGTAATGGTCACCATTTACGTCACCTCAAGCGGCATCCGCGGTGTGACGTGGACGACTGTAGCCCAGGCCATCTGGATGTTCGTCGCCGTATGGGCGGCAGCGTTCTGGTGCCTGACACTTTTTGACGGCGGTATGTCGACCCTCTTCGATGCGATCCAGGAAACCGAGCCGGAGTTGTTGACGTTACCTGGGCCTCAGGGTTTGGCGACACCTCAGTGGTGGGCAACATTCCCGGTGTTCGGTATTGCGCTCTACTGGGCGATCCTCCCCAGGGGCTTCCTGTTCTTCTACTCCGCGCGGGACGTTCAGACAACGAGAAAAATCGGGTTGACCGTCGGTTTTTATCTGATGGCGCTTTACGTGCCCTCCATGGTGATCGGCTTTACCGCTTTTTACTTTTTCCCAGGTCTCACCGGTGGCGACGCGGACAACTCGTTCCCACTCCTGCTCGCCACCTATGCGCCCGCCTGGTTCGCCGGGCTGATCGTAGCGGGTGGTCTTGCCGCCGGCATGTCGTCCATGGACGCCGACACGAATGCAAACTCCGCCATGCTCACGAAAGACGTGTATGCGTCGTTCATAAAGAAAGACGCCTCCGACCGTCACTACATTTCCGTCGGGCGAATCTTCGTTGTCATCCTCGTTGCAATCACCGTGTGGGCGGCTGCCTACAACTGGGGGTTGGTCGTTCTCATGATCGGCGTCACTGCCGCAATGATCACCCAGATTCTACCGGCCGTCATAGCGGTGACCGTACCCATGCCGCTCCGATTCACGAAGGCGGGCGTCACCACAGGGATGATCATCGGGCTCGCCGCGTCGATGACCGCCCTTCTGGGCGGTCAGAGCTTCGACTTCGGCGCCCTGCAGGTAACGGTTCCGAATCTGCTGCCGGAAAGCTTGGCGCGTTTCGACGCAGCCTTCATCGGGCTCGCCGTCAACGTTCCCATCACCCTCATTGTGAGCCAGTTCACAGAACCACCCGACCCGGCGGCCGTGGCCCGAATTCACGGGGCACTGAACGATGAGTTCCGACCGAAACGTACGTGAAACTCCTTCACTTAAACTAGCAGATATATACTATAAAATACTGATATTTATAGTATCTTATGGAATCATTGGCGTGCCAGGATGGTGCGTTCAAGCCAGCCATTCCACTGACGGTTCCAGCCAGTAATCACGCTGGCTGCCTGGCAAGCGCCGTCTAAGAGCCGCCATACACCCTGGCCATCCACCTTCGCGGGTCGCTTTAGAATCGGTATAATCAGGGGCAGCCTGACAATAATGTTTTGAAATTTCGAGGGTTTTTGAAATGAGCGAGCATCCCTGGAAGACCGACGACTGGTTTAGTAGTGCCTGGAACTACGACAAGGAAGTGACAAAGGATCTGAATTTTGCCGATACGATCAAAATTCATGACGTCACCCTTAGAGACGGCGAGCAACAAACAGGGATTGCTTACAATTTTGACGATAAATTAAGGATAGCGGAAGCGCTTGCTGAGGCTGGCATGCACAGAATTGAAGCGGGTCTGCCAGCAGTCTCGGAGGCTGATAGAAAGGCTATAGCTGAAATTGTTAAAAAAGATTTTGGTCCAGACATTTATTCGTTCTGTAGATGTATGAAGGAAGATGTTGATGCCTCTGTTGACTGCGGAGTCAAAGGGCTGATCATGGAAGTGCCTGCTAGCACTCATCTAATTGAATATGGCTACAAGTGGCCGCTTCAAAAAGCAATTGACACATCGGTCGAGGCGACTGCTTATGCCCATGAGCAAGGACTAGAAGTTGTTTTCTTTCCGATAGATTTTTCTCGTTCAGAGCTATCTTGGGTCCTAGATCTTATTAACACAGTTGCTAGTGACGGCCACATGGATGCGCTCGCCCTCGTTGACACCTTCGGTGTTATATCTCCTCACGCAATGAAATCTTTTGTGAGAGCAGTAAAAGCAAAATTTCCAGAAACACGTCTTGAGGCGCATTTTCATCAGGATTTTAGCTTAGGTGTGGCAAATACCTTGCTAGCCCTAGCCGAAGGTGTAGAAATTGTTCATTCAACCGTTCTTGGAATCGGAGAAAGGTCAGGCAACGCCCCTACTGAAGATATCGTAATGGCCCTATTGACAATGTATGGAATAGATATTGGTATCAAAACAGAAAAACTCTACCCTCTAGCAAAGCTAGTTGAAGAATTATCACTTATTAAGGTGCCAACTAATAAGTCTATTGTTGGAGATATGCTGTACCAAGTTGAATCCGGAATAATTGCCAATTGGTTTAGAAATTGTGGTGAAGAACATCTAACTGAGTTGTTCCCAATGAGACCGGAATTAGTAGGTCAACCTTCCGCAGATGTGGTAATGGGCAAAGGCAGCGGCATCGATTCGGTCCGTATCTGGCTGGAGAAGATCGGCGTTGGGGCATCCGATGAAGAAGCGGTGGCTATCCTGAAGGAAGTCAAAGCCCTGGGCGGATCGACCAAGCAGTTGCTGACGATCGAGCAATTCACGACCATCGTGAATCGATCAGTCTCGCAGAAAGTAGCCTGACGACAGGCGGAACGAACTCGATGCGACCGTTCGACTACATGGCACCCTCCTCCGCTCAGGAGGCGATCACGCTACTGGCAGAACACGGCGACAACGCGCGCGCGCTCGCGGGCGGCACCGATCTGATCGTGGATCTGAAACACGACGCCGGTAACATTAATCTGTTGGTCGACGTCTCCTGTGTCCCCGAGTTCCGGGGTATCGAGGAGACGCCCGAGGGCCTGCGCATCGGCAGCATGGTCACTTTCGGTGAGGTCATGGCCTCGCCCGTGTGTCAGGAGATGACACCCGAGATCGTTGCCGGCGCCCATACGATCGGCGCCGTGCAGACGCGTAACCTGGGCACGGTGGGCGGTAATCTTGTCACCTGCGTTCCGTCGGCGGACATTGCGCCGTCACTGATGGTCCTCGACGCACGGGTCACGGTTACGGGGCCCGACGGATCGCGTGAGATGCCGATCGAAGAGTTCTTCGTCGGGCCGCGCAAGACGAGTCTGCAACCACACGAGCTACTCGAAAGCCTGCTGATTCCGAAAAGCGCTCTCGGCAAACCGTCCAAGTTTCTGAAGCACGGCCTGCGAAAAGGTCAGGCGCTGGCGCTCGTCAACGCCGCCGGCAGCTTGTGGCTCGATAAGGACAGCGAGACGCTCGTCGAACCGCGACTCGCGTTGGGTGCGGTCGCCCCGGTCCCGCTGCGTGCCGTCGAGACGGAAGCATTCCTGGAGGGTAAGTCCGCAACGGATGCGGTTATCGCGGAAGCGGCCGAGATTGCCGTCACGGAAACCAAACCGATCGACGATTTTCGTGCGTCGGCGAAATATCGCCGCGACATCATCCGAACCTTTACGAAACGCGTCTTGACGCGATCTATCGAGATCGCGAGAGAAACCTGAGCGGAGACCTGCAGGAATGA
>CAUZRT010000353.1:0-3594 GCA_963582235.1 Lentisphaeria bacterium | reverse complement strand
CCGCCAAGTATCCCCGGATTTCCTCATCATCCTCGGATTTCGTCTCCGGCAGGCTTAATGACACTTTCCCTTCCTGAATGCTCTCGATGATCACCGCGATTTCGGATTGCGGCGGATACTGCTTCCACATCTCCTTTACTTTGTTCACCTGGCCGGACAGCGGAATCTGGCTGATGTGCAACAGGCCTGTCCGGGTCGACGTCAGTCTGACAAAGATTCCGTAGGGCTTTATATCATCGACGACGCCGGTGACCGTTTTTCCGATTGTCAAAGCATCTTCACCGACCGCCATGGTGCGTCCCTGCTGCGGATTCTCCAATGTCAGGGACATGCGTTTTCGTTCCAGGTCGATGGATTCCACGAAGACTTCGAGGGTCTGGCCTTCTTTGAGGACTTCCCTGGGATGATTCAGTCGCTTTCCGGCACCGAGCTTTGAAATATGGACGAGCCCTTCAATGCCCGGTTCGAGTTGAACAAAGGCGCCGAAATCCATCAAGTTCATCACCGTCCCGGTATAACATTTTGTTTCGTGAAATCTTTCGCCAGCCGTTTCCCACGGATTCCCCAAAGCCTGCTTCCGGCTGAACGAAATACGGTTGTTCTCCCAGTCTAACTTAAGGACAACTACCGAGATTCTATCGCCCTCGGCGACGACTTCGTCGGCCGTCCCCACGCGATTCCAGGCGAGTTCGCTGATCGGCACCAGGCCCTCGAAACCGCCGACGTCGATAAACACACCGAAAGGCATCAAACGCTTAACGACGCCATCCACACGGTCGCCCACGTGCAATGCCTCCCGCAGTTCCCGGCGACTCTCTTCGGCCTTCTGCTCGAGGAACTTCCGCCGCGACACCACGACGTTCGACTCATCGTAGTCGACGATCAGAAATGTCAGCCGCTGACCGACATAGACCGAATGTTCCGCGGCCACGAAAGTATCAATCTGCGAGACCGGGCAAAAACCGCGCTGGCTGCCGATACGGACTTCAAAGCCGCCGTTCACTTCCGATTCGACACGACCATCGATGGGAATCCCGGAAACGAATGCGTCATAGACATCTTCGTCATCGGCATTGCTGCCGATGACGCGCACCGTCAGCTGAATCTCGCCGCGCCGCATGCCCATGAAAAAGGCGTCGATGCGGTCACCTTCCGTTACCTTCAACTCGCCGTCTTCCACCAGTTCGGCACGATCTATGATGCCCTCACTCTTGGCCTTGATGTCAACGAAAACAGCATTTTCGCTCACTGCGGTGACAACGCCGGTAACCTTCTGGCCGGGTGTGAAGTCGGTCCGGAAGTCAGACATGCCGCTGGCATATAAAGCATCCATCGATTCGCGCTCATTACCCGAGGTCACAATTGTGGTACTCCTGAGAAACTTGGATTTCGGGGATGCAGTCCTGGCTGCACTTCCGTCAGCTGACGGATGGGAGCCGGCGTTCCAGGCCTCCCACATTTTGGCTGTCCGCCTGCCGTAATTTCTATCACTCATAAACCGCCCGCGCAACGCGCGGTCCAGAGTACTCCCTGGGAATTCACTTCCTGCGTTTGTCGGGAAATTTCACTCGCCAGCGGGCGGATGGGCCGGAGATCTGCAGGCCGACGATCGGTCCCGAACATAATGAACGATGCTGCAAAGCTCCTGCCACTGCGCCGAATACGATCCGTGGAGATTGCGAACACCACTCCTGAAATCGTTGGCACAGTAAACGAGTCCCCAAAACAGAATGGTCACGTTGACTGCGATAATCAGACTCAATGAAAAGACCGGGCCGTACCATTTCAGATCTGGCTGCCGGCGCAGAATCGTCAACCCCGTCAACACGGCATGAAACGCATATGTGATGCCGACACCGAAATAGAGTACTGCCGGCATCCACGGCGGCCAATGCCATATACCTACCAGGAAACATAATATAATCCAAATAACGGTGTATAGCGGCAGGAAATACGGTGAAAGTACGATCCAGACATTGGGGCGTTCAATACGTACGCTTCCCCGGCCGTTGCCGACTGTGAAACTGTCGGTCCGGCGTCGAAACAGCTTGGCTATCAGCCAATGAGTCAATTCATGTCCGAGAACATACACAGAAATGAACGGCGATATCAGCGAAAAGGCGACGACCCCGACCGCGAACCCGCTCGCCGCGACCAGCAGCAGTTCGCCCCTGCCCATGTCAAAAGAAATTCGGCCGATAGCGCGAATCATGCCGGCAGCGATGAAAGCCAGAATCGGTATCAAGAGCAGGCGTACCAGCCAACCGAGAACTCTCCGGGATCGTGGGCGCATGACAGCATGAGATGGTGAATAAGTTGAAGTCTCGCGGCGATCCGTGACAGGCGGGAGTCTTGGTACAAGGTCAACACCACCGCATCGATTAAGGAGAAAGATCAGGGGGAAATAATAATCGAGCACCCACAGAGCGGGTGGTATTAGGAAGCCCCCTGCGAAGGGGGCGTTGACGTGGGGAGAAGCCCTAAGGGGCTGTTTCCCGCTTCGTCCAATCAATCGTTCCGCCCGCAATGGCGAACGTTGATCGTGAACCCAATCGTGACCCCGTCGAAATCCAGATCGATGGGGGTTTACGACAGAGTTAACGACAGGGGAAAAGAGTGATAGAGTTCACGATTAGGGCTGCTGCGGATCGCCTCCAAATTCGCTCAACCTTGATATCACACCGGCAACAACACGTCGGAACGGTAGAAGCTATGAAGGTTGTACGGCCAGAGGCCGTGGATTTAGAACGATTAAGAGTGTGCGCAGAAAAGTACCGGCTAATAACCGGGGTTAGTTCAAAACCTTTACAGCCCGGCGTCCGTCGTTACGCAGGGCCGCTATGCGTACGTATTTTCCTCAATCTTCCTCTTTGCGAGCCGCGGCGGCAGCCTCCTGGATGTTCTTCGAAATGGTAGCAGGAACATTCTCGAAGCGTGAAAACTCCATTTCGAATGTTCCACGCCCCTGCGTCAACGAGCGCAGCTGTGAGGAATAACTGAACATTTCAGCCAGGGGGACTTCGGCATTCACGACCTGCACGCCCTCCTCCACCTCGATACCGAGAATGCGCCCGCGCCGCGAATTGAGATCGCCGCTGATGTCGCCCATGTACTCCTCCGGCACGGAAATCCGGACACTCATGACCGGCTCGAGGATCACGGGATTCGCCTGGCTCATGGCTTCGCGAAAGGCGCCACGCCCCGCGATCTGAAAGGCAATGTCCGATGAGTCGACCGGATGATGCTTGCCGTCATAGACCGTCGCCTTGACGTTCATCACTTTGCAGTTCGCCATCGGTCCGTTTTCCATCGCCGTGATAACACCTTTCTCGACGGCGGGAATGAAGTTCTTCGGAATGTTGCCGCCGACGACTTTATTGACAAATTCAAAATCGTCGGCGATGAGGGGCTCGATACGCAGCCACACCTCAGCGAACTGCCCATGCCCACCGGTTTGCTTTTTGTGCTGATACTTTCCGCCGCCGTTGCCGCGGATTGTTTCACGGTACGGTACCTTCGGCGTGCGCAGATCTACCGCGACCTTATAATTTGTGTTCAGCCGATTGACAATATTCGCCAAATGCTGATCGCCGA
>CAUZRT010000352.1:0-3602 GCA_963582235.1 Lentisphaeria bacterium | reverse complement strand
AGGCGGTGGATAAGGCTGAAGAGCAGCGAACGGGTGAACACCAGCATCATCATTACTATCACCGGCCCTACTGGGGGTTCATGTATTGGGGGTATGGCTGGGGGGGGGGCTATTACACGCCGTATAACCGGTACGGCTCGATGCGAAGGGATCGGAATCGATACCGTCAAACCAGTGGTTTTAACGATCAGATCAAATCCAACAATCAGTTCGAAGGCAACATGGCGAAGAAGCACGGTGCGGGGTTTGAGAAGAGCGTTCAGAATCAAGGCAATACCAAGCGGGCGAATTATGTCAGCGCGCGCCGGAAGTCGCCCGATTTCAAGCAATCGCTCGCTGGCAAAAAATCTTCCTCCGGCTGGGGTCGACGAATGAGCATGTCCACCAAAGACAAGTCGTTCAGCGGTTCGCGGCACTTCACCAGTAAGCGGGCGTCCGCCACCGGTCTGTCTAAGCGATCCGGCGGCTTTTCACGCAGCTTCAGATCCCACACAGGTGCCAGCGGTTTTCGTGCCATATGAGCCTGTCTTATTGCAAACAAATTCCAAGCGCCGATTGCCGCTTTCAGCCTGCGAGTATCTCCGAATACGAGAACGATCCGTGGGATATCCGAATTTCCGTCGACGACGCCCCCCTTGACGAGGCCTATTACTTCACCGTCGATAATCCCGCCGCCGTCAAGCGTCCGATCCGCGAACTGTTGGAAACCCACGCCTTGAATCCGGATTGCCGTTCACAACTCGACGTCGATGAGTATCCGGAGCTCCCGTATCTGCAGGAGGAACTGATTCAATACTATACGAACCACCAGAACGGGCAATTGACGCTCGAGTTTCATGTCAACAACAATCCGGAACCCGGCCCGATAAATATCGACGAGCCGGCTGAGAAGTTTCTCAGCGTCTGCACGTACCACGACGGGTCGTGGGACTACCGGGTACTAGATCTTGTTGTTCATCCGGTCATTCCGGAGGCCGGATGCGCAGACCGCAAGCAGTTCCGCCGCAGGTTCGACGACATGTTCCTTATGCTACTCACTGGCTATGCCGCCGGCCAGGGAGATGAGGCTTATGAGCGTTTCCAGGAAGCTGCATTGTCAATCGGGCAGGACAATCCGCCCAATATCCAGGTGTCTTCCGAATTCCGGACCGGTCTCATGAATCTCGAGCGAGCACGGCTCGTGAAGCGGTCGACCCAAGACAGCCGCGACAAAACGGCTCAACGCTTCTGGGATCTGCAAATCACGGAAGACGGGCAGAAGATGCTCGCCGATCTCAGGCAGGAGACAGATGAGCTCATCCGACGCTATGAACCGTTCGCTTCCGTCGCCATTGCACCGCCCGCCCTTGGCGTGCCCGATGGTTTTGACGCCCGCGTCCAGATGATGGAGTTAGATGGAATCGACTGTGAGCGCACCATCCTGCTGCTCATTCTCGAAGATGAGAAAGAGCGACTGTTCGAGGGCGCAGCCTGGGCGGAGGCGTACGAATCATTCGACGTCATTGGGCAGGTTCGGGACGCCATGGCGTTCAAGACAAACTTTTCGGCCGAGATACTCGACGCCCTGAAGCAGTTAGCGGAGACGGACGCGTGAAACAATTGATCTTTCACGACGATCACGGGAATGGAGCCTCCTATCGCCTGCTTGTTCCGGCAGCGATGACTCATTGGCGCATCCGTGACTTTCTCGATTTCATGACTCGAACCGGTGCCGACGCCCACGATCACGGTTACCTGCCGCGTGCCGCCGACCCTCTTCGGCATGAAGCGTTTCGCTATCTCGCAAATGATCCGGCCAGCACCCTTAATCGTCCGCTTACCTACTTTCAGAATCATCGCCCGCTCGGCCCTGACGATAGTATCGACCTGACTGATCACGAAACCTTTGTAACAATCAGGCGGGAGTTACAGGCAGATCGGCCCGATCCGAATTGTGTCGACGTGGCAAGACATAACAGGCGTACCTTCGCCGCCAATATGCTGGTAACTGCACAGGCCGTGGACGCCATGTTTCGGTTCGATCGGTATCCCATCGTGACGGCTGACGGGCGATTCCTCGATACCTTCCTCCATGTCGCCGACGAGTTTCCCGGTAATTTGGATGCAGTGAATAAATTACGATTCCTTTACCGCATCGCGGCGCTCGTCCACGCCGCACCTTTCGAGAACTTCTCGAAGATTGTCACCGGTATTCCTTTTCGATCCGGAGCCGAAATGTGGCCGAACATGGCCGCCGGCTTCGGCGGCATATGTGCTGAAAAGACAGCGGCGGTGAAGTTCATTTGCGATGTGTTGAATATCCCGTCATTTCCCATTGTCGGCGCGTCAACGAAGATACCCGATGATTACCACCAAAAGCTGCGGATCTATATCGAGTCCGAAGGCGCATGTGAACCGTCGCCCTGGATACAACATCATCTGATCGTCGTGGAAATCGGCGGCGGCCGATTCCTCATCGACACCACCAACGGCAACGTTCCGTTCCTTTTCCTCAATGACGCCGATATGCAGCCGTTTTTGGCTCACGGGATGCAGGCGCGCATGGTGCATGCAGTCGAGCATCTCTATCTTCGACGGGTCCCGAACTGGGTGGGGGACGTTCTCCTGACCTTGTGCGAGTTTCATGTCCCGGATCTGCAGTTTCAGTACATGTTTGACCAGGGACTCGGCATGGAGATAACAAGCAGTCTGTATGTCGGCGCTTACTTTGATTGGGGCGGCTCAC
This sequence comes from Lentisphaeria bacterium, assembly GCA_963582235.1. GTDB lineage: Bacteria > Verrucomicrobiota > Lentisphaeria > JABSQK01 > CAJWLW01 > CAUZRT01. The sequence goes on along the minus strand of CAUZRT010000352.1, from coordinate 877 downwards.
GATCATCGCTCATGCAGAATTATTATGCGGTGCGAGCGAAGCGGCTGCGGCTACCCTACCCGCGTTTCATCCATGAGCAAAACCTGTCAAGCGTCCCCGGGCGCGGCCTTCGTGAACGCCTCGCCGCGGCGCTGGGCGTGTTGCGCGAGCAATATGCTGACCCGTATTACACGGGCGACTTCACTTTTGTGCTTCAGCCATTGGCCCACTTCTGGAAGCATCCGCGAATCAGTCGCAGCGTGCGGGACATGCTGTGGCCGGACAGTCATGAGAAGGCAGCGTAGCGGCAAGGAAAGGATGGAAGGATGGAAGAACGAATGACAGAATGACAGAATGACAGAATGACAGAATGACAGAATGACGGTTCCCGTCGGCCAGCCTTCAGAACCAGAACTCACCGAATCGCCAATAGGACGCACGATGAATTGTTTCGTCGTCCTCGTTTTCGACGGTCGATTCGAGGACGACGATTCGCGTACGACGGGGATTCAATCGGCGCGTTGACATTTCGACCTCCTTCGGAATTCGTGGAGGCCTTCAAAACTACCGAGTCATCCAGCCTTCCAACATTCCAGTATTCCAGCCGTCCGCCGACGGATTCCACTCTTCCAACACTCCGATCCTCCATTGCTCCATGAGCGAAAATAAAAACGCGCCGGCATCGGCCTTTCGCGCCCTCCTCGGTCGCTTTATTATCGAGATCGTCACGGGCCTGCTTTTGCTTGCCGCGCTCTTTTTCGTCATCGGCGCCGAACAAACGCGTCGGGCCCAAGAGACAAAGACACCGGCATTCGCTGCCGTTGCCAGTGACGACATCGGGACCGTCATCGATGCAGTCGACGGCGATACGCTCGTTGTCACCTTTAACAGCGGCCGT
>CAUZRT010000351.1:0-3604 GCA_963582235.1 Lentisphaeria bacterium | reverse complement strand
CTGACCGATACGCCGACTCTTCCCGGCGGTCAAACTCAGACTGGCGCCGGTTACCAGGATAAAAGCTGGCTGCGAGGCGAGACAATCCCACAACGGCCCGTCGAATATGGCGAGTATGTGATCGAATAACGAGCAGTCTGCGGTCGCCCCGCTCGCCGTTCCCGGGATACCCATGGCCGCATCAATGGCACCCGCGACGGCCGGCCATAGGGTCAGGCCGGGCGTAGTGACGGCTTCCTGCCGGATGGTCAGGATGTCATCGGTATTCAGAGACAACGTCCGCCATCCGGATGGGCCTGGGACAAGAAGATCGCAGCCGGCGGCGGTGCCGTCACCGGCTGGCGCGTAAATGTCGTGACTGCCGCCGGCGAAGAGGTACCAAAGCAATTCCGACGAGGCCGGCAGGCCGGTGTGGCGAATGAGGGCTTCGCAGAGGATCAGATCCAGCGGCGGCAACGGCTTTTCGAAATAGTGCCGGTCATCGGCAAGAAAGCGCACGGGAACCAGGTGCGGGGTTCCGGCGACCGAATCACAGGTGAGCTCCAAAAAGGTCGCTGAAACCGATGCGGGCCCGACATCGACGACGACGCAGGACGAACCGTCGAGGCGCTTGCACTGTATTTCGCTGAGAAGATCGGCGTAGCCGAGCACGGCGGCGACGGGGCGCCACAGCAACCGTTTCTCGACATTGCCGCGGCCTGGCCAGGCGGTGAGGACGCTGTCCTGAGCCCATTCATTGAAGTTGTTGGGAACAGCGATGACGTCCATCCCCGTCCCTTCAGGATCGGGCAGCGACGGATCGTTGACGAATGCCTTCAACAGATCGTGAGCGTGGACAGTTCGGCTCTGTCCGGAAAGATCCTGGTACTCCCAAAATGGTGCGATGCGGTCGGTCGCCAACAGTTTCCACACGGCCCACAGCGGAACGCGCGCGCAGTTGTTTTCGAACCGGGCTTCCTGACGTCCGGGCAACCCACTGTTCCAGATCTGTCTCAACCCGGCATCGGAGGTATCGAGCCGTTGCCGGCGCAGCGGCGGCAGAACACAGAGGCGGGGAAGCCCAGCATCGCCGACACTGATCTCCGTGGTCGTGCCGTTCGAGCGCATGGCGCAAATCGGCGTTTCGGGCTGAAGGCAGTCGATCCCGGTTGCAGTGAAGGACGGCATGGAGGGAATGGGTGTTGGGTGTTGGGGTTTTGGGTGTTGAGTGGGAGATCCCGCAGTTTCAGGATTTGGGTACCGAGAAACAAATCGTCCTTCGTCCTCGTCCTTCGTCCTCGAAACCGTCGCGCATTCGGGGACGAAGGACGAGGACGATTAAACATGTCATCTATCCCTAATTTTAACATCACTTCGCAGCAACCGCATCTGCGGAGTCCGCAATGACGCGGTCCTGAAGCCAATGGACAAAAGCGCGTGACCATTCGTCGGGCTGTCCCGGAAGGCGGATGCCGGCAACAGCGCCATTGGGAGAACCGGTGGTCATGTCGTCGCCCAGAGATTGGAACTCGCTCTGGAAGTCGTTGCGGACTACCAATCCCCGGAGTTGTGTACGGGGTCCCGCGGCCTTGCCGAATGTCGCCAGAGCGGCGGCGGCATTGGTGCACAACTGCTGCAGTTGTTCGGTCGTCGCCGGGTCCGCGGCGCTATGGATTGCCCAGACGAACAGACAGAGATTACGGTCGATCGCCGGGGACGAAAAGAGAAGGACGAAATCGGCACCGACAGTTCCTGCCCAACGGCACAAATCTAGGTTGAATAACGGTCCCGGAGACATGGCTGTTGGAATGAACGTGTCGATGATGACGTCGTTCGTGGCCATGGGGGGATGGCGTAACCGGTGAGTATGTGTGCGTTCCTCATCGGCCGTTTGATCCGGTGCGTCCGACATTTGAGGCGTCGCGGCATCCGGTCGGAGGACAACGGGACCGGGCGCATCAAAGGGTGCCAGCCAATTCCCGAGTTTCTGATCTTCACGGATCCACATGTGCTGGTTCCGGACGAACAGCGAATGCCGGCGCGGACCCCGCAGACCGGAGATGGCGCCGGCAATAGCGAGCCGCACGGTGTCGGCCCACAGCCGGTTCTGCCATTGCCATGTTTCGAGGGTGGTTGTTTCGCGTTTGACGAGCTTGACATACCAGCGCCACATCTGGCGATAGACGTTGTGATACTGGAGCACATAGTTCGGATGCGGGAGGTCCGGAAGCATCTGGATGGCGGCGAACGTCGGGCCGCTCAAGGCGGCGCGACAACGGCGTTCGAAGCCGAGCACCAGGCGGTAGCCAGGCGTTGCGGCGTGCTCCTTGTTCTGATATCGGAACATGCGGGCGGCATGAGCGCAGCGCATGAGCATGTCCTTGAGAACACGGTTTTCGAGCGTGTCATAGTCCTCGGTCCGGGCAACGGCAAGGATCCGCTGGCGGCCGCCGGCCTTCTCGAGAGCGGATTTGCCGGGCTGCTGCGTCAGCCACGTGAGGCATGCGGAATCGAGTTGCTGGACTTGTGACACGTATTGTTTGCGCCGCTGCTTTCGTAGGATCTTTCGCGGATTGTCGGCAAGATGGAACAGGAGCCTGTCGAACTGGCGGGCGATCTTGCAGATGAGGTCCATGCGCAGGTCGTGTTGCTGCCGCACCAGCGTTTCATAGGCGACAGTCCACGACAGCGGGGCGGTGTCACGGTCCTGCCGCGCGGACGTCTCGGCGGCCCAGCGCAGATCTTCCATGATGCCGACAAGGTTGTCGACAAAGTTATATAGTTGCACCTGCTGCCGCTGTTTCGAATCTAGTGACGTGCGGTTTCGTTCAATGTCCATCTGCCGCAGCAGTTTCTTTTTCGGCAGGGTTACAAAGCCGGTCAATTCGAAGAGATCGTTTCTGGATTCGTGAAGATCAATGGAGACGGGCAGAGAATCGTCGCGGACGGCAAAAGGCAGATCAAATGCCTGAAGGGACCGGCCTGGGGATATCTGAAACGGCGCCGATCGGGGGGGTAGAGCAACATGTTCGTGGCGAGCATACGGCCGGGTTTCCGGGGCGGCGAAGAGCGTGGCACCCATGCCGGCTGTCACGACCGGCTCGAGTGACGGTCGCCGATGCTCGGTTGCCAGGGCCCAGGGGGTTTGAAACCGGTAGTGGGTCGCGGGCATAAGACATTAACTATTTTCGGCGCTGCGATCGACGCCGGTCCAGTGAAAAAAGGGATGCTCGCGCTCGGTGGCGCGTTGAAAGGCGGCGAGCAACGCGGGGTCAAGAATTTCCTGAATGACATCCTCGATATCACGGTAGACCGAATGAACTTCGTCGAGACTGTGATCCAGGCCGCTCAACTTGGGGATAATTTTCAACTCGAGCTGATCGGAAAAGGCATCGTGAAAGGCGGCGGGACGCTGCCCGGGATAATTTGCCACGTACAATTCGATGGCGTGCTGGACGCGAAAACCAAAGGGCCGGCCAACACGGACCATGGCGTTGTTGATCCGTTGAAGGTAGCCGTGTAGCGTTTCCTGCTCGCCATCGGGCAGCGAATTCCGGTGCCAACGTTGCCACGTCGCGCACGGCAGAAAACCGACCGGCGCAAGTTCCTCAATGGTGGGGATGTG
>CAUZRT010000350.1:0-3604 GCA_963582235.1 Lentisphaeria bacterium | reverse complement strand
TCACTCATCTGATCGGTGCTGGGAATCGGGACCCGGAGGTGTTCGAGAATCCGGATCAGCTCGACGTGGCGCGGCAGCCGAACAATCACCTCGGATTCGGCAACGGCATTCACTTTTGTCTCGGCGGGCATCTCGCCAGGATCCAGGGGAGCATTGCGTTTCGCAAGATTATCGAACGGCTGCCGAACTTGCAATTGGCCACGGACAAGTTCAGCTTATAAACCGGCATTGGGTATCCGGTCGTTGACAGACCGTTGTCGGTGAAGCTGTCGTAAAACATGAATGAACAAAAAAAAGCCGCGACCGGAGCCGGCAAGGCAATGCTCGAACCCCGATCGCAGCAGGAATGCACGCCGTTATAAACGGCTGGGCATGACCGTTTATACGGCAATACTCCCAATAGATGTGTTCATGATCACCTCCTTTCATTTTTGTGTTTCCGGTGCACGGATCAGGAGCCTCGCCTGATCCGGACGAATCGGCCCGATGCACCGCGTCCGGCCCGATGGCCGCGCCGTCGCTTGCCCGGCACACCCGCAACCGCTATATTCAGACTCAGTAAGATAAAGATAATGCAAGTTTCCCGCGAGTGCACGCGTTCGCAAAAATCATTTTACAATACAGCATCTCCGTTGTATGGTATTTGGTGGCGTGACGTATTCATAAACCGAACCTTATCCAGTTATGCAGGAAAAAATCAAACAAATCATCCTCGAAGCAATACCGAACGCGACAGTAATTGTCGAGGACCCGATGCAGGATGGGCAGCATCTGCAAGCCGTTGTCATCAGCCCGTCGTTTGACGGGGTGCCATTGGTAAAACAGCATCGCATGGTGATGACCCCGCTTAACGACGCATTCAGCAAGTCGCTCCATGCGTTGGCATTGAAGACCTATACGCCTGAAAAATGGGACAACCAATGAGCGCCGTCAAAGTGCGCCGTAGGAGACAGAAATGAGTATCGAAGGCCGCATCCGGGACATGATAGATCAAAACCACGTCATGCTTTTTATGAAAGGCACGCCTGAGCAGCCCATGTGCGGCTTCTCGAAAACGGTGATCGATATTCTCAATCACATGGGAACCGAATTCGGCAGTGCCAATGTGCTCGATGACGTGGCCGACAGCGAATTGCGCGAGGGCATCAAGAAGTTCTCCGATTGGCCGACCGTACCCCAGCTTTACGTTGATGGTGAGTTCATCGGCGGCTGCGACATTGCCATCGAGATGTCCAAATCCGGCGAACTCGAGACGCTGGTGACGGCAAAAAAGGAGTGACCGCGACCGCCTGTGCAAGTGCGCTTTGCGGCCATTCCATTAGTCTGTCGCCGCAACCCACGGCCAGTGGCTGTGTGGGTTCTCGGCGACAGACTGGATTAGCGCTGACTGCTATTCCGCTTCCTTTAGCTTGGTGGTATACAGAAAGGTCTCTATCTCCGCGGTTTCTCGCAACCTCTTTACGATAACATCCCGTGCCGCCCGGATTTTGTCCGCCCTCAGCTTCAGACCGACCAGCTGTTCGATTTGGACTTGCGTCCCTCTGCTTCGTTTGTAAAGCTTCTCATTTTCCTTCATGAACCGCGCGATCTCCTCCGCCTCCACTGAATACCGGTCCGCCGCCACGCCCTCGCGCCGAAGATAGGTATCAATGAGAATTCGCTCTTCGACGGGGAGAGATGAAGCCGCGGTGAACGCGCTCGAGCCGTCGATCTTGCGGTGTGCGGCCATAGCATCGTGATACGCCGCTGTGTCTGCCATTCCCGATGCCGCGGCGACCTGCCGCAGGAGCTGTACATCAATGGCCTCTTCGAGATGTTGCGCCATCAGTTTCCCGAGCCGGGTGTGACGGGTCGCAGCATTCTTCGCGACGTCGCTGTCGTCGGATGTCGTTCGATCGGCGACCCGCCGAAGAATCTCGAGTCTCTGCCGGCCGAACACTTTCCGGTGGTACAATTCGACGCCGTTGACGCGGGCGACCACGACGTCTTTTTCGGCGTCGCTTTCCTGTCCCGTTGCTCTTGACAGGAAGACAACGGTGAATACCAAGGCGAGAGCAGTACAGGGATTTTTCATGTATCGATATGGTGGTTGTAGTAATGGAGATTGGCGGTGTCGAAATTGAAACGCAGGCCGTTGTCGGCGACCTGTTCCAAGGTCTGGCGCGCGATGTCCGCGTTGGTGCCGGACGGAGGGTGCGTCTCCATCCAGATCATCGCTCCCCGATCACCTGCATAGGCGGCCGCCGCCCGCAAGGCCTACATGACCTGCGGCGCACCGGGATCGCCGACGCCGAGCGAAAAGAAAATGCGGGGCGTACCGATAACAGCAGCGCCGTCAATGACTTCCTGAAAGGCATGCCGGGAAGATTCCTCATCCAGCTTCATGTTTGCTGAGAGCATGGTGATCCGTACACCCGTAACCTCGGCAATTTTTTCTTACGTCGACACAGCAGTCCGGCCCGGCGGCCACCACTTCGGCGTTGCGGACTCCGCAACGCTTCACGGTTGCAAACGCCTCCGGCGCCCGGCCAAAGGGTTCGCTGCGACAGGAAATAATTTTTGCCATTGACTCGCACGCCGGCTTGGTGTTAACTGGACTGACCTGCGGCTACAATACTGCCAGTTCGACTCTTTTCCATCGGGAACTGACCGTCCGGGTCACCCGACGCAAGCAAAAAAGAACCGAGGCCCGTCGTGTGACAACCCTCGGCCACGAGACGCATCCAAGGATCTGCGATTGCCGATTACCTTCTCCTTCCTTCCGAAGCCTCCTCTGTCGGAATCGCTATCCTCAGATTCCTCGTCGCCGGATTCCACACTGTCGGAATCCGTACTGTGAGAGTGCGGTTTCGCGACACCGCTGCCCGCCGAGAAATCCTCCTGCTACGAAGGCTAAACGCTTATTCCTCCTGCCGTTTTTGATTCCCGATTGCGTCGACCATCCATGCCCAAAGCAGATGAAACTTCGACGTTCTATAGTGGGCACTATGGATTGCGTACTTCGCCGCCGGCTGACGACAAGATTACCTTTTGGTCATATTCGCGGTATCGTTGCGAAAAGCCTTTGGGGAGGACGGGCCGCCGGACCGGTCGGAGCCGAACAGAGAGGAGGGCAGGGCGCCTGGCAGGACAACGGGTTTCTTTACCGAGATTGGATGCTGACTTCAACACTGTTTCTTAGCAATGTGCCACTACGTTGCCAGGACAATCGGCACTCCGAGATGATCCGGTCTTCCCATTACGAAACCGTCTTTCATCGCAATTCCTCATCAGCATTATTAAAAAATATTCCTGAGGTAAATCAGGTTGACTGCATGAGGTCTTCAATCGGAGTTTCTTCCGTGCCGAAATGCGGTTTGAGATCCGTTCCCCTTGCCCGTGCGCGACGGCTCGACCCCAGCCTGCCCGCAAATTCGGCGGCTTGAACAGACCACGATGCTGCGGGGGTGGGGGGCCAGGTTGATGATACTACACCGAACCACACGGAAGGCCAAGCCATTCATGCTTGCCTCCACTTTCCATAATGTAGTCGTGCACGCGCGCGACGGGCGCTGCTATTGCGTCGCGACATTATGAAAATATTATATGGATTCGGCCTCGGCCG
>CAUZRT010000349.1:0-3614 GCA_963582235.1 Lentisphaeria bacterium | reverse complement strand
TGGCCTTGCAGCGCCCGGCGCGCACCTCGGGTCACCGATGACTCATATCGCACGAACTCTTCGATGGCGAGGTCGATAATTCCTTCGGGATCGGCCTTCAGCTTGTCGTACTCGTCCGGATTCTCGAGCGAGGCGAGCGTGCCGTTCGAGAGCAGACTCGATGTTGTTTCGTGGCCGGCCAGAAATATTAAAATGCACATCGCAAAGAGCTCATCACGGCTCAGCCGATCGCCGTCCACCTGTGCGGCAACCATGGCGCTGATGAGATCCTCCGTGGGCTCCTGCCGCCGTGCTTCGGTGACATCGTCAAACAGGTCGATCAACTCGGCGAGACACGCCTGTGCCTGGTCGATCACTTCATTGATGGCGGGCCCGCCGCCGGAGTTGAACGGCAACAGGCCCTATACACAGCGGCAGTAGCGGTCCCGCTTATCATCGGGAACCCCCAACATCTCGCAGATCACCAGCGCCGGCAATGGCAGTGTAAAAGAGTCGATGAAGTCGAGACCATCGGGATGCCTTGCCGTGTCTTGCAACTGCGAGGCGGTCCGCTCGAGAAGATTGTCGACGATCTCCGCGATCCGCGGCTTCAGATCCTGCAGCATCCGGGGCGTAAACGCCAGGTTGACCAGCTTGCGCATGCGCGTGTGGTCCGGCGGGTCCACATTGAGCAGCCAGCCATTGATGTTTTTGATCATCGGCCGCGCCCGTTCGCAATTCTCGGGCAGCAACGGATCGGTATACAACGCCTCGCGACTCGTTGACAGGCGCTTCTCCGCGTCGCGAATGCCCTGCAGGCAATCGTCATAGACCACATATTTATTGGCTCGCACCAATGCACCGGATCCCCCTGCCGCAGCCGGGCGTAGAGTGGATAAGGATCTCGCAGGCACTGCCGACAAAACTGCTAGCAATCAGGATCGCTTGCGAATGGGGTCGCCATGGCAAAACTCCGTCAGTAACCTGGTGTTTTTTTAATTCCCGCTACTAACGGGAATTAATCTAAACGTTTCACGCTGACCAGCAACCCGGCGCCATACAACCATCTCCCGATAATTACCGTCTCCCATGTATCATCGCCCTGGACCTCTCGAGCCGACGATCGATGGCCGCCACGCCAAGCGACTCGTGGCGCGATCCGTCAGCCGACGGATTGTTACGATGTGAAATCCTACCGTACGGTCGGACTACGACATATTCGTCGGCAACGTATTACGCAAGAATCCGACGACGGCATTGAAGTTTTCAGCCACAGGCTGATCCGCCGTGGCGGAAAGTTGGTCTCGGTCGGCAGCGCGGAAATCCCGTTCCCGACAGCGCTCGCGGTATTGACAGACGCGGGATCGGCATTAAGTTTACTCAATTGATATACTTAATAGAGATTCTTATGCGGCTCGCTAAAAAAACACAGTATGGACTGCAGATACTCCTGCAGCTCGCCGTCAGCGCGAAACTCGTGCAGGCAAAAGACATTGCCGCCGAACAGAACCTGAACGAGCCCTATGTCGAACAGCTGCTGGCCGCCCTCAAACGGTCCGGCCTCGTGAGGACGGCGCGTGGCCGCCGCGGCGGCTACCGCCTCGCGCGTGCCTGCGGTCGTGTCACACTGCTTGACGTTATCGAGACATTCGAAGGCCCGCTCGAGTTGACCGAGACTGCGGATGCCACTGCCGGCAACGGCAATGTCCACGCCCAAGCCGCAATGATGGTTTGGGGCAGTCTCACCGGGCTCATGCGCGAGACCAGCGCCGATATCACACTTGAAACCATACTGGCGAGGGAAAACTATCTCATGCCGGACTACGTCATTTAATACAAAACATAACGCCATGGCCACTAATGCTGGCATGCGCGCATGGTCGAATTCGGCCCCCGTGATGCGGCACGATTGGCGCGAAATTAAGTTTCCCGGGAAACATCATGACCACTCCAAGCGAATCAGCGAACCTGTTCGACAAATACACGCTGTCGAACCTTGACATGCTCGAGGCCGAGGCGGTACATATCATGCGCGAAGTCGGGGCCGAGTTTCAGAATCCGGTACTGATGTTCTCGGGCGGCAAAGACTCGATCTGCATGCTGCGGCTGGCCGAAAAGGCATTCCGCCCGGCCCGCTTTCCGTTTCCAATTCTACACATCGACACCGGCCATAATTTCCCGGAGGTACTGCAATTTCGCGACGACCTCGTCGCCGAGCTCGGCGAGCGACTGATCGTCCGCAAAGTCGAAGATGCTATCGCCGCCGGACTTGCACCGGATACGCCGCCGGGCGATGTCAGCCGCAACCGGCAGCAGGCGCCCACACTGATCGCGGCGATCGAGGAATTTAAATTTGATGCAGCGTTCGGCGGCGGCCGACGCGACGAGGAAAAGGCACGGGCTAAGGAACGCATTTATTCGCATCGGAATGAATTCGGCGCCTGGGAACCGAAACACCAGCGTCCGGAACTTTGGAATCTCTATAATGCAAAGCTGTCGCCAGGTCAGCACATGCGCGTCTTTCCGCTGAGCAACTGGACAGAGCTGGATGTGTGGCAGTACATTGCCCAGCAGAACGTCGCGATCCCCTCGATTTACTTCACACACCAGCGGGATGTTTTCATGCGCGATGGCCAGTGGCTGAGCACGTCGCCCTATATGGAACCCAAACCCGACGAAGACGTGCGAACCATGGACATACGATTTCGCACTGTCGGTGACATGGTGTGCACGGGCGCTATTGAGTCCAGGGCCGAGACCGTCGAGGATATAATCGCCGAAGTTGCGGCGACCCGAATTTCGGAGCGCGGCGGCCGGGTAGACGACCGCTTTTCGGAATCGGCCATGGAAGATCGAAAGAAAGAGGGGTATTTCTGACAATGAACAACAGGAATCGTCCTCGTCCTCGTTTTTCGTCCTCACGCGCCTCGCCGAAGCCGAGCGAATACGGGTCCTCGATTGCGCGGCGGTTTCGAGGACGATTTGTTTCCGCGCACTGCCGGAACTGGCAGCGCCAGAGAGTCGCTGAATAGTTACGTTCCACCATTCCACATCTCCCGCCATCACCAATGAACAACGACGGACAGACATCAGCCGAGAACGTCGAACTGCTGCGCTTCTCGACATGCGGCAGTGTTGATGACGGCAAGAGCACGCTGATCGGGCGAATGCTGTACGATAGCAAATCGCTGTTCGAAGATCAGCTCAATGCACTCGAGCGGGCCAGCCGCATGAAGGGCGAGGAGCGCATTAACCTGGCCAACCTGACCGACGGCCTGCGTGCCGAGCGCGAACAGGGGATCACGATCGACGTCGCATATCGATATTTCGCAACGCCGAAACGCCGCTTCATCATTGCCGATACGCCGGGGCATGTGCAGTACACACGCAACATGGTCACCGGCGCATCCACCGCCAATCTGGCGGTCGTCCTGGTCGATGCACGCAAAGGCATTATCGAGCAGACCCGGCGCCACAGCTATATTGCCTCGCTTCTCGGCATCCCCCATTTACTCCTCTGCGTAAACAAGATGGACCTTGTCGACTACGATCATAAACCGTTTAAGCGGATTTGCCAGGATTTCACGGATTTCGCGACGCGCCTCGACATTCAGGACATCACGTGCATACCCATG
>CAUZRT010000348.1:0-3629 GCA_963582235.1 Lentisphaeria bacterium | reverse complement strand
AATGATGCCGACGGCTCGGGCTTCTTTCCGATTGAGACAGATGAATGCGAAGCCTGCATCTACGTCGAGGAGAAGAACATCGTTTTTCCATTCGAGCAACTGAAGCCGTTTCTTGATATTCTCCTTGAGACGTCGCGAGAGGTTCTGAAGAATTCGCTGTTGCTGCATGACAAGACGCGGGGTGCGCTCGTTCTGGCAATGCGAAAGCTGGTGGCCGATCTGGAAAACGCAGCGACATCCATTCGTAACAGCAGCCGGTTGATCCGCGAAACCGAAGAGGCCGCCGTGCGTGAGTCACTGTGTCGGTCCATTGATGAATCAACGGATGCCGTCGTCGACCTCAGCATGAACATGCTCGGCTTCTGTCAGGGCCAGCGGCAGGAGCTGAACCTCTCCAACAGCGCCGTCGAAGCCATAGTAGCAGCGGCCGTGGATCCGTTTCGCGGTCGTGCCAGAGACGGAGATATTGCCCTCGAAATCAAGATCGAACCGGAGCTGATGCTTTTCTGTGACGCGGGTTCCCTACGGCGTTGTCTCAGCAGTCTTATTGATAATGCCGTCGAATCACTGGAACGAAAAAAGAAGGAGCGCCACAAGAATATACAGATTACGGCAGCTCGAAAATCCGCCGATAAGAACTCGGTAGTCATAACCGTCAGAGACAACGGCATGGGCGTTGCCAAGGAGATACAGGGAAAGCTGTTCGACCCGTTCGTAACGGACGCCAAGACAAATGGCAACGGCCTGGGCGCCACCATCAGTAAACAGATTGCCAAGAGCCACGGCGGTGATATCTCGTTCTCGTCGGTGCCCGGCAAGGGCTCCGACTTCAACATCGAGCTTCCAGCATCGCATGATCCGCCGGCAGAGGAGTGAACGGCGCGAGACGAGCGGTCGACTCGCAAGCCATGCTCCCTACCTGTTGGAAAAATGTCATCCACCATCGATTTTATTCTCAAGATCTTTGAACCGGCCCTGCAATTCCTGCAGTTTCTTGTCCAGATCGGCCTGCTGGCGGCATTTATTTATGTCGCTCTCCTGTTTATGCGCGGGACGCGTGCGGCGCCGATTCTTCTCGGTATCGTCATCGTCACCGTGGTCGGATGGTCTGTTTCATTGATATTCGGATTGGAAGAAATTGAGTGGCTGCTGTCAAAGATCCCGGCCTTGATCGCCTTCGTGATAATCGTCATTTTTCAGCCCGAACTTAGACGGGCGTTCGCGGAAATCGGCAGTAATCCCCATCGGCTATGGGGGGGACAGACACGACGAAGCGAAATCGTAGACACGTTGATCGAGACCGCCTTCGGCCTCAGCGAGAAAAATATCGGCGCCCTGATCGCCATTCAACGGGATATCGGGATGCGGGCAATCTCCGACGCCGGTACCAAGATCGATGCGCCCCTCTCAAGCGAGCTGCTGATGACCATTTTTTACCCAAACACACCCTTGCATGACGGCGCCGTCATCATCAAAGACAACGTTATTATCTCCGCGGGCTGCTTCTTTCCGTTGACACAATCACGCATCAGCCCGGCGCTGGGATCGCGTCACCGCGCCGCTGTCGGAATAACGGAAGAAACCGATGCCGTCGTCGTTGTCGTCTCGGAAGAGAACGGGCAGGTGAGCCTAGCTCACAAGACACGGCTTGTTCGCGATGTTGATAAAGACCGCCTGCGCAGGCATCTGACCAATTACTTCGTGAAACAGGGATCATCCACATCAGGCGCGCCATGAACCTGCCTGCAGTTATTGTCGATGATTGGCCGCGTAAACTGACGGCGCTGTGCTTCGCGCTACTCATCTGGTTTTCGGTGCACACGCAGCTTCAGGAACGTGATACCATTCGCGGCATCACCGTAAAGTTGAAGCACGGCAAAGGTATCGCCGTCCTCGATGGGGAGAACATCCCAAAGATCGACATTACTGTTCGCGGCTCGAAAAAACGCATCCACGCCCTGACGCCAGCTGATATTACAGCCACCGTAAATATCGGGAATGACGTCACCAGCAATCAGTTTCTGGTGCAGTTGCGGGAGCCGAATATCGAGCTGCCGTCGCGGATTGAAATCGAAAATATCCAGCCGGACAGCTTCGCCGTAACGGTCGACCGTGTCAAGACAGTGAGCAAGCGAGTCCTGCTCCGCACCGAGGGGGACCTGGCATCGGATTTACAGGTCAAAACTTTTACCATTATACCGGAAACCGTTTTGGTAACGGGGCCGCAGCGCATTATCACGAGACTTCCCGACATTGTGACCGAGCCCCTATTGCTCGATCCCAACCGGCGAACCGGTTTCGATATTGAAGTTCCACTGGTAACGGGACCGAGAATCAGCGTCAGTCCGGCACGAGTTCGTGTCATCTTCGAGCTGTCTCGCTCCCGTTCGGAGAAATCTTTTACGGAACTTGCCGTTGAAATTCTAAATTCCGTTGACAGCGACTATTTCGTTTCCTTCAAGAACCCGCCGGATCCACGGATCGCGGTTGTCATTTCCGGACCGACGGTGACCGTCGATGTGCTGACTGAATCGTCAATCAGCTGCTATGTCAGGGTCTCGGACGTGACCGCCCCGGGGGAGTATCGGAAACGGGTGCAGGTTACTGTTGACGCGCGTGAATGCCAGGTTAACCGCATAACGCCCCCACTGCTGGTGCTCGACGTCAAACCGCGGATAAAGACACCGCCGTATTGATGTCGAGCCGCCGATAAAAAAGCCCCTGCGATTTTGAATCGCAGGGGCTTTTGCGTGCTTGATTTCGACTCCGCGGTATTTCAGCCGCCGAGGGTTTCGATCAGCTTGATCAACGGCAGAAATAGGGCGATGACAATACCACCGACGATGACGGCTAACATGATGATCATGATCGGCTCGATCAGAGATGTCATCGCATCGACCGCATTGTCGACCTCTTCCTCGTAGGACTGGGCGATACGGGACAACATTTCGGGCAAGGCACCCGTCTCCTCGCCGACCTCGATCATACTGACGACCATGGCCGGAAAAACCTGAGTCGACTCGAGCGGCTTAGTCATGCCTTCCCCTTCTTTGACGGCATCGTGGACAACTTGCACCGCACGGGCCACGACTTCGTTGCCAGCCGTGTCGCGAACGATCTGTAACGCGTTGAGCACCGATACGCCCGAACTCATGAGTGTACTGAGTGTCGAGCAGAAGCGGGCCACGGACGTTTTAGTCACCAATCCGCCGAACGGCGGCATCTTGATGGCAACCAGGTCGAAAATGTAGGCCCCGCCTTTGGTCCTGAGCAGCATCCTGAAAATGATGAATACCACAATGAGGACGGCAATGGCAAGCGGCGCCCGCTCCCGCATGACATAACTGATCTTCATGACAAACTGCGTCAGTCCCGGCAGCGGCTCGCCCGACAGCATGTCGGAAAAGATGGTCGCAAACTTCGGAACAATGAAAACCATCAACCCCGAGGTGATTACCAGAGCGATGACGAGGACGACTACCGGGTAGGTCATGGCCGCCTTGATCTTTCCCTTGAGGCGCTGGGACTTTTCCATAAACTCCGCGAGCCGGTTCAAGACCTGCTCCATGGCGCCGGAAGCCTCACCGGCGCGAACCATGTTGATGTACAATTTGTTGAAGGATTTCGGA
>CAUZRT010000347.1:0-3630 GCA_963582235.1 Lentisphaeria bacterium | reverse complement strand
CGATGATTTGCGTCACCGTTTTTTGAAGTCGGGCGCGAAGCGGCGTATAATGAAAAGGTATAAGGAAGACAGCCGATTGCAACGGACACCAGGGGACGGCGAACGAACAGAATTAGTGTTCGTTCGGGTTTTATTGTTGACAGGACACCCGGGGATGCTTACGGTGTGAAAAAGGCACAGTTACTGCGGAAGAATTAGACAATCAATTAGTTTGATTCACCGGAAATCATACAATTATGAGCGGCGAAATCAGAAAATACAAAGCCGGAGAATCATTGTTTCGACAGGGCCAGGAAGGAACCGAAGCGTTCAGGGTGCTCATGGGCACGGTCGAGGTGATCAAGGCCGTCGGTGGCCGCTCAACCTCGATCGGCTATTGCGGGCCCGGGAAAATTATCGGTGAGATTGCGACGCTCCAGGATCGGCTTCATATGGCAACCGTCACGGCATTGACGGACGTAGAGGTTGAAGTCATACCCGGGGACGTCCTGCTGCATAATTTCGATTCCGCGCCCGATGTCATTCAGGATATCTTGGATCAGTCGTTCGAGCGCTTGCGGGACTGCAAGCGTCAACCGGAGCCTGCCACGGCCACGAAACTCTGGTCGAAACGATTGCCATCAAGCTGAGATTACGGGAGTCACGGAAAAGGCTTTCCAGACTGTCGCTTTTCGTCCATTGACATCCGATATCCGATGGCGCCACGTCGATTTTTTTGCGCCGCGGCCTGGATCTCTCCGTGCCGATCCTCGCGGGCCTTATACTATCCACGTCGTTCCGTCAGGCTGCTGTCGGCATAGCTACTTGCGGACACTGCAAACACCCCGTACTGTTTCACAGGAGCGACGGGCCAGTGGGCTCATGTTCCCACTGGTCAAGACAAAGGGAAATATGTGCGGCTGGCGCGACACGGTTTAGCGTGGGAGGCCGCGTCCCCGCGGGCGACTCTTCAAAGTCTGGCATCGTGTCGCCCGCGGGACGCGGCCTCCCATCCGTCGGCCGACGGATGGGCATTTCAAACCGCGCACTGAAAGCCTATGTTTCACAGGAGCACGCAGAAATCCGCGCGGCGGATCGGTTGTTATCTCCTGAAGCTTCGTAGCCGGACCGGCCAAAGTAGTCCTACCGTACGCCGTAGGATCCGATATTAATGGTTATGATTTTCTCTCGTTGTGGCACGATTGCTGCGTTTTTCCCCCGGTGTGGAAACCGTGTGCGAGTTGATCAAAGCCGAGTCAATTCAGCAGTGGTTGATGGGTGTCCGAGTGATACTGCAACGCCGTGAATCCCCAACCGCCACAGGAAAGATTAGAAAAATTTTAATTGTCGGTTACAATTACGAGGAGTGACACGGCGGGAGACGGCAGTCTTTCATTATGGGGATCGAAGTTTCCGCAAAATGCAAACAGAACAGACAAGGACGGACACAGTAATGAAGGAACGCAAGAAAGGCTTCACGTTGATCGAGCTTCTCGTCGTGATTGCCATTATCTCCATTCTGGCAGGCATGCTGCTACCGGCGTTGAATCAGGCACGCGAAAAGGCTCGCCGCGCGAACTGTGCGGGGAACCTGAAGCAGATCGGACTGGCGTTAATCATGTATGCCGCTGACGATGTCAGAGGCGGGTTCTTCCCGGCTGACACCGGCAACAGCATGGGCACGCTGCACACGCAGCAGTATCTCGGTAACGGCAGGGTCTATGGTTGCCCCAGCGCGGACGCGTCGTCGAGTACAGCGTCGGCGTCCAGCTACATGTACCTCGGATCCGGCATAAAGGACACCAACAAGAGCCCGTCGACGAACTCGATGGTTCACGACACGTCCGGTAACCATCCCGACAATGGGTGGGTCAATGTGCTGTACTTTGACGGTCACGTCAGCGGCTCAAAGCCGTAAGCAGTGCAGCGAAACAATCTGATTCCGTTTTTAACGAAAAATAACGAGGAGATATCTCCTCGTTATTTTTTTGCCCGTGATCACGTCCGAATCTGTGCGTAGGAAGGACCCGATGCGCACATGCAGAAAAATCGTCTGTATCGGCTTCGGCGTCGCCGTTGTTTTACTTTTGTTCGGTTCCCATCCGATCGCCCTTCTGCCGCCGGGTGTCAGCGGCGAATTTTATTATGTCCACGTGCCGGCGGCCTTCATACTGAAGCTGTTGTTGCTGCCGGTGATCGCGGCGAGCCGCTTTCGTGGTCGGTCGGCAGCGCGCATCCGTATCGGCGTGTTCAGCGCAGTACGACGATTACCTTTCCGTGGGCGCTTCACACCAGATCGACCCTGGCCCGGCAATACCATTCGGCGCCAAACAGCAGGATTAGCAGGGCCAGAATCCAAGGGCTGTTCCAGATCGGAATCTCATCCGTAACGTACGTTTCGATCGGTGTGCCGGGAATCCGCTGCATCATTGCATCGACCTGATCGGCTGATGCAAATATTCCCTTTGTCCGCTCGGCGAGGGAAATCAGAAATTCCCGGTTCAATGGCATCCCGGTCAATTCCAGACGGGGTTCATTGGCGAGGAGCAGGGTCCGGACCGATTTGCCGGTTACCTCGTTGGTGATGGTTATCTCGTACTGACCCGGCATATGCGGCTCGAATTCAGCGCGCCATCCGCTCACAGGCGCCGACAGACCGACGTCCGCACCAAGCAATCGTGGCTGCATCGGCAGGGTCAGTCTGCGATGCTCCGGTGTGGCGACGGTACAGGTGAGTCGCGGCGCTTCGATTTCGTCGTGGCTCTGCCCCATGATCGTGCCGACGAAGACGCGTTCGTGCACGTCCGCCTCGCCGGAACGGGTCAGTATCTGTAAGTCATCCTGGTCAGCCATCGGTTTTTCCTCCGGCGACAGCCAGTGTATTAACTGGCTGTAGAACCGTTCATAATGGCTGCGGGCGTTGCCGGCGCTACGGCCGCCGAGTTGCCAGCGCCACAATGAATCCGTCAGAATGGCGGCCACCTTCCCCTGGCCGAAGCGGCTGACGAGAAGTAGCGGTGAGGCATCGGCGGCTTCGAGCACGGCGACAGCGCCGGGCTTCATTTTGACGGGGCCCCAAAGCGACAAGACGATCGGAAACTCGCTGTCCATCTCGAGGTCGGTCATCAGCGCGTGGGAGCGCCCGCGGTCGCTGACGGCGATCGCGTAGCGTCCTTCGTGTATCCTGGTATCCGGTTCGTTGGTCCAGGGCAGCAAGGGCCGCAGGGCCTCGGCAGCGGGCCATCCCGCGTTTCCCAGAGAGGTCGCACCGCCAAGAAAAAGGATGCTGCCGCCTTTTTCGACGTATTCGGCGATGGCCAGCTGCTGTTCGCCGGTAAACGCTGACGCCGGTAGTTCTCCGAGAATCAGGGCGCGGTATTGCAGCAGCTCGGCGCCCGTCAGTTCCGGTAGGGCGCCGGGCGCACCGCCTTCCGTGAGATTCAAGAACTGTCCGTTGGTACTACGGACGAAGGCGGAAAGATGATAATTGCGTTCTTTCAGGACGATCCGTTTGAAAAACTTGAACTCCCAGCGCGGCAAGCCCTCGAGATAGAGCAAGCGGTTCTCGGGATCGGTGACATCAATGAAGAAGTGCCGCTCATTGTTCTCCGTGCGTGCATCGTCCGGCGGCTCGATGGCGACACGATAGGC
>CAUZRT010000346.1:0-3636 GCA_963582235.1 Lentisphaeria bacterium | reverse complement strand
TTGCAAATCCGCCATCCCCGGTTCGAATCCGGGCGGCGCCTCTTGCGTTTTACCCGTTGTTTTTCGCCCAAGTCAGCCATCGGTAAGGTCTTGGGCGATTCTCTTTGCGCCGACGGCTCGGTCCTTCCGTCGCATCCTGTCGCAGCGACTCGCCCCGTTTCGCGGTCTGACTGCTGCGCCTGGTGCTGCGCGCCTACTCGACTATCATCAGTCCCGGTGGCTGCCAGTACCTCGGGAAGCGGTGCATCGACCGTTTCCGCGTGCAGAGCATTCAGAGCAGCCGTTACATCGTACAACTGGGCATGGGCATATCGATCGATCGTCAGGCGGCTGGTCGAATGTCGGGCCAATTCCTGGGCCACCTTGACCGATGAGCCACCAGCTACGATCTGGGAAATGTAAGTGTGACGCGGCGCGTGGAAATCGGCGAAGCGCCCATCGTGATCCTGGTACATCAGGAAGCTCCGAGCGTGGCGTCCAGATCAACCGCCGCTCTAGCATCCGTTCAAACTGTCAGCCGTACGCGCACCTTCCAGCAAGAGCATCGTCTGCGCGTTCCCCCTTCGAGTCGCCGTCGCACATGTGCCATTCCCTGTGTGTGGACCAGTACGCAAAGAAGGGGCCTTCATCTCGCACGCTGGGAGGTACAACAATCCAGGACGATTCCTACTTGTCCACAACGAGAATCTTCGCTTCACCTTCCTCGAAATCCAGAACGACCTGGTGCAGTACGCCGTCTCGGATCGATTTAAGCCTTCTGCCGCTAATCAGCTCGACCGGATTACCGGCACCGGGCATGGCGATCCTAACCCCTCGGAGGGCGAGGCCATCGTAGCGCAATGTCCTTGACGAATTGATTGCGTACAGCACCCATTGGGTCGGCGTTTCGTTCAGCACCAGGTCGAGCGGCGCCACCTCGCGGCCGGCGCCGTCCCGGGCATAAGCTTTTCGCACAACGCCAGCGTTCAACATGAATGTTTCGACCAGGTCCGCGAAGTTTGAGCTCAACCAGCATGTGTCACGGCCGATGTACATAGTGCGCGGCGTGGTCACGATGGCGGGCGCTTCGTCCTCAAACTTCGCTACCACCTCGCCGCCGTCGCGCACTTCGAGCGACTCATGCGTCTGATCGACAGAGGTCGTGCCATAAAGGTCGCCCCAGCCGACAATGCTGCCGACGGGCAGTCCCACGTGCTTGCTCGGCTTGGTGATATGCATCGGCCGGGAATCGTATATGGGCTCGACCACGCTGACATCCACCGGCTGCTTCATGTGGTCGACGGCTTGTCGCTGCAGTGTCATCGTGCCGACTTTCCGGCGCGGTCCACTGTGCCACTTCTTTGCCCGCACGCTGAACCACTTCGGCGGATAGCTGTCGTACTTGCGCCCGTAATCATCAAACTCGCCGAACCGCGCGTTGGCCAACACATGCCCACCCCCTTCGACGAACTGCTCGATGCCCGCCAACTGTGCGTGACTGATATTGCGCGTGCCGACCACGACTAACGCTCGGTACTTCTTCAGCACATCGATGGTCAGGTCATCCTCGCCAATAAACTCGAATGGTATGTGCCGCTGATAAAGACACATGAAAATGGTCATTTGATCGGCGGTGGGCGCGAAATCGTCGATGCTGTGCAGGTTGGTGGCCATGGAATGGAGCACCGCGACCTGAGACGCCGCCATCTTTGCCTCCGTCAGCAACGGCAGATTGGCATGCAGCTGCCTCGAGCAATCCCGCAGCGCGTACATGCCGGGTTCGACACTGCCATCGGGATAGGTGAACCGCTGGTAGAAATCCTTTTTAGGGCTCCACAAAAAGAACCATCGTCCGCTGACGCCGCGGGCGAATTGCATCCAGAAAATGCTTCGCTCGGTCTGGGGCGAAGGACGGCCACGGCTGTCCACGCGCGCGAAGGCGTCCTCGGTGTTCCACGCCGGCTTACCGCGCCCCATCCCTCGCATGAAATCGGCAATCCACCGCGCCTTGTGTGTTTCATCCAGTGACGGATAGGAATCAAACCCCACCGCATCACAAAACGAATCGGCCCACAGCCGCGTGTTCACCGCGCGGCCCCACGCCAGGTTACTGTGGCTGTCAAACGGCACGATCTTCGTGGTGATCGGGTGACCCGGGTCGATCGCCCTGATGACATCCGCCTGCCAACGGAAAAAGTCGGCATAGTTTTCCTGACGAAAGCGCATCCAGTCGGTCCACATGACCGGCTGGTCCGGTGCGTGTTCGGCCGGTGCGTTGATCCGATCGAAACCAGCATGCTCACTGTCCCAGGCGGTATTCAGACCATCAATCGAGTTGTATTTGTGCTGCAGCCAGTTTTGAAACTTGTCGATCGTCGATGGGTGAAAATCGACGTCCGGATAAAGGTGCGGCTCGTTCCACAGACACCACGTGATCAGGGCGGGATGGTCCTTGATCCCCCGGGTTACGGCTTCAACGTATTTTTTGAACACTTCACGAGCGCCCGAATGATTGAGGCACCACGAGTGCCAACCCCCGCTCCCGTCAGTGCCATCGGGCCGTTTCATCTTGCAATCGGGATGCATTTCAAACAGCCATTCGGGCGTGTAATGTCCCCCAAACTGCACCAGCGCCGTCATGCCGTTGGCGTGCGCCGCGTCCAGCATGTCGCGTAGCGCGGCGACCTCGGCAGCGCCGTCGTCTTCGAGCGTGTAACTCAAGTAGACGCTGTCTA
Organism: Lentisphaeria bacterium; assembly: GCA_963582235.1. Classification (GTDB taxonomy): domain Bacteria; phylum Verrucomicrobiota; class Lentisphaeria; order JABSQK01; family CAJWLW01; genus CAUZRT01. The sequence goes on along the minus strand of CAUZRT010000346.1, from coordinate 922 downwards.
TATGGACGCTATTGACGCCCAACGACGCAAGACGCGGGTATTCATCAACCGAACAATGCGCCACCATGCCGAACGGCGAGTACGGTTTCCCGTTGACCAGTAACTGATGACCATCGATGCGCGCCTCCGCCGCGGTCGCGGCGCCAACACAACCAATCATCAAACTGGCGAAGATCAGACAGCGTCCCTTTCCGGGAATGCTCAGCATGGTACAGGACGTCGATTTACAGCCGTACATTTTATCTCGCTAGTGATTTCATGTTCCATTCTATGTACATTAGATCATATTCAGTCTTCAATGACACAGGTCCTATTGGTTCTTTACGTTCCACTAGTTTATGTGTTAACGCCGGGTCCGGAAAGAACGATTTTTAACGTGAACGACAAAAAAACATCCATGTTGTGCCCTATGCCGTTGGCGTACTCTTTAGCGAGACACTATGTAGTTGCTTCGTGCACGTGCGTATCGCAATCGCCGAAACCCTGCACACGGCATTGCCAAGGTAACCGATGGCGCAAACAGTTTTCGCTTCGCATCCGTGCTGTGCCACGATGTTTTTGACGAAGTTGGAGAGCTGCGAGAACCCGGAATCGAGCTGTTTCCGTCCGGTGATCGGGTGGCGCTGATACCTCGCGCGACCATGATAGAGGTTCGCTCCAGCCGGAAGCCGATTTCATGGCGGTTTTACCGGAACTTTGGCAGTTACCGCAGGGCGTATACTACTGGCGTCCTCCCCTAAAATTGGTCCAGGAAAAGTGAGAGAATCCAGCCGGGCCGAAGGCCCGGAAAGGATTCTTTCAGATGAAGCAAAAACGTCATTCTGTGGACCAGATTGTCTCGCAGCTGCGCAAGGCCGATGTGGAATTAGGAAAGGGGAAGAAGGTTCCGGAAGTCTGTAAGGAGCTTGAAGTCACCGAGCAG